>JAFDXG010000100.1 GCA_018268105.1 Bacteroidota bacterium
TAAAGTGTATCTCTGATGCAATGCAGGAATTGTAAATTCCCTGCCAACACCTGTCTTAAGCCATTGCTCATACAACATCGCCGCTGCTTTATCTTCAAACTCCTTTGTGAATATTATACGCCACGGACGATATCTGTTGGTCCAGCCATGACCAAACTCATTATGCGATTTTAACCGGGTTGCCAGGTCAGAGCTATATCCTGTATAGTGCTTGTCAAACTTGTCAGAATACAAAATATACACAGTGTATTTCATAAAAAAAAGCTCCTCTTAGGAGCCTTGTAGCGAGGATGGGAATTGAACCCATCACCTCAGGGTTATGAATCCTGCGCTCTAACCAACTGAGCTACCTCGCCATATTAATTTCGGGCTGCAAAAATAGGGGTTTTCACTTTCTTTTTAAAAAAACTGAGTACTTATGATACTACAAAATCAAAAACGGGTGGCTAGACAACCACCCGGTACCAAAACATGAGAAAACTTTGAACTTCAACTAAACAGAATGCTCCGGGAAAATGTTGAAGCCCTGAAAACCATAAATCCCCGGAATAGTTTATTTAATATGACTAAATTCACTGGAAACACTTTGTGCAGTACCAGATGAATTTAAAATATTCATAAGCAATGGAAACAATTCATCATTTCTATAGTTATACCTGAACTCACATTCTTTAATATGCAGAAAAAGCATCTTTTTATTCATTCCTCTGAATTTTTGAAGCCTCCCCCTGGTATGCTGCCAGAAACTTTTAATTTCTGCTGTTAAATCATCCGTCTCAATTAAATTTTCAACCGGGTTTAACCAGTATAAATTCCAGGCATCACAATCCGCAATAGCATGAAAACCCTCAAATACCGAAGGAACACATTTGGCAGAAGGAATTTGAACAGTTTTATTAACAAATTGCCCAAATATCTTATCATCCATATTCTTCAGCCAATGAGTGTAAACAGCTCCCTGCTTCATCACAAATCCATAGTATGCCTGTTCTTCATAACGATAATCAGCCTCATTACTAATATGGGTATGCGTCTGTAGGTGTGAAATTGAATATTTTTTAACACAATAACCTGCAATACGATTTCTTATTAATTTAAAATAATTATTGACCGTTACCCGGCTGACACCGCTTATTTCCGCTATCTGAGTGGCCGTAAGGTCATCACAAAACAACTCCAGTATTTCCCTGCATTTACGCTCTGAGAGATGAGCCCCTTTCAGTAGTTTTATCTTCATAAATAATTAGTTATACGAATAATTTCGCACTTAAAAATCCTCTGAAATGATGACAGAGAAAATATAAAATACACAAGCGGAAAATCTACACGGATAAACGTCAGGTACTAGATTAATTTACAAATCTTCTCATTGACGTTATTTCAGATACCCCTGTAATGTATAACCATTATAGTGCAGGAAAAGTTACAGTTATAGTTAGAAAATCACCGTAAAACTTTATCAACGGCAATCAATTGTGATAAAAGCATCAATCCGGTAGCAGGAAGGTTGCGCTATATCCCTAATGGTATGATTATTTTTTTACAAATACTTCTATAGTCCCATAATTTGTATTTCTTGGGGCAGGGAATGAGTCTATCTTTTGATAATGTATCAATAGAGAATCCCTTACCCTGAAAGGATAGAAGTTATTCAGTGTAGGGATATATTCAAATAAAACAAGGTCATAATAATTCTCATCAATTCTTTTTTCAAACATTTCCGCCTGTTTATTAAACATACCTACTCCCAAATGATACCATAAAGGAAATTGTGGGCCGGTTTCAGGAGTATAAGGAATTTCTGCTGCAAGGAAAGTCAGTTCAGACATATTCAATATCCGGATATCCTTTTTATTTTTTACTATATCCATTTTTAAAAACCGGTCAATACCTTTTACTGTAGGTTCAGGCATTGTAATCTTTCTAAGGGTGTACAAATTAGTTGAAACCCAATTTGATTGAGAAATTCCGGAGCTGCTATCACTAACATTTTCTTCAAAAATGGCATTATGCATATTTACCACATTCTCTCCGGAAGCAGAAATCTGCATTTCACTTTTTCCTACATCTAACTTCAGTATTCGCTGCATATAATTCCAATACAAACTACTCCACCAAAACAATACCCCGAGGCTTAATATCAAAGCTTCTTTAAAAAGACTTTGATTATTAAACATATACTTCCCGAGGTAATGGAAAATAAATACAAAACCAAAACTGTGAAAGAATATATTGCTATTATCCGGAGTATAGCTGGTTACCTGAAATACTGTTGCAAAGCATAAAATGCTTATAGTTACCAGTGCAAAGACAATAAACTGCTTATCTTTTAAGAAAGTCTTCCAATTGTTTATTTGAAGGATACTGAAAAAAATAACTACAAAAAAGTAAAACTTCAACCACATTGAATCTCCCCAAAATATATTTGCAATATCATTCACAGATAGCCTTGCATTATGCGGTGGTTGTCCATGATTGAACCAATAAGAAAAATTGTATTGAGAAAAATACAGAATTGCTAACAAAGAAAAAAATATAGTACTGGTAAGATATACTACCAATCCTGACCATTTTTTCTCATACCAACTGTAGTATAATAATAAAGCGCAGCAAATGGCAAAAATCATACCTCCGCCATCCTGTTTGGTAAAAAAAGAAAAAAAAGTAAATAGTCCCCCGGGGATTGCCCACCAATATACTGACTTGCTCTTCTCATTCATGATCCCTTTAAGTACAAGTGCCAGTGCTACAAACGCATACACAATTACCGAGTGGTTGTACCAGGGCCAAAAATTGATGAATGAAAATGACAAACAATATAATAATACACCTGCACATCTAACTGAAGGCAATACTTGTACACTTTTACATATTGATCTGAAAGCCAGACCTGAAATAATATTTAAAAATGTTTGTGCTTTAACCAGAGAAATCATCTGGGCCCCGAAAATTTTAAAAAAGATGGCTGGTACCACCCAATACATTCCGCCCAATGGGACACCAAAATCCCTGAATGGTATTTGACCCTCACTCATCCGGTAAGCGCCTTCCCATGATAAAAATATATTTACCCGGAATGGAAGTGAAATCAGAAGCGGAACTATGGCAAATACAACAATGATAGCTATTTCAGAAAGAGACAGAATTTTTTTAAATGTCATGCTGAAAGTGTTTTTTCTATATACTGAGTATAAATCAGGCGCTAACTTACATAAAAGATGCTGATATAAATACCTATACCTTACCTTTATCGGTTGTATAATAACGCATAAATAACGCACGTTATTTAAGTTCTTTATTGGAAATATGAATAATATTTTATTTTTTGCATATAAACAGAGGCAACCGAGGTGATATATTTAAAACTACTCAGACCTAAAGATTGGGCTAAGAACCTGTTTCTTTACATCCCATTATTTTTCTCCGGAGAAATATTTGACACATCAAAACTGTTGATGGTATTTGAAGGGTTTATTGCATTTTGCTGTATTGCAAGCAGCATATATATAATAAACGATTACAGAGATATGGAAGATGACCGGAAACATCCCGAGAAAAAAAACCGGCCACTTGCTTCGGGTAAAGCTTCCCCCACCTTGTCCTTAATTATTTGCAGTATTTTAATTTTACTCGGGTTTAGTATTGGGCTAAGCATAGGCGGCAGATTTACATGGTTGCTGGGTATTTATTTTGTACTTAACATAGCCTATTCACTTGGGTTGAAAAATATTGCCATACTTGATATCTTCATCATTGCAATCGGTTTTAATTTGCGTATACGATCCGGTGGCGCAATTGCAAATGTAGATGTAACCATCTGGATGAATATTATGGTATTTCTTCTCGCACTGTTTATGGCTATTGGCAAAAGAAGGGATGATGTATTGTTGAAATTATCGTCCGGAGTTGATATGCGCAAAGCTGTTAAAGGTTACACCCTTGATTTTCTGAATACTTTGCTGGCATTGGTATCCGCCGTAATGATTGTTGCCTATTTTATGTACACCGTATCCGACAGAGTTATTGAAAGGCATAATACAGAGAGGCTTTACCTGACAGCACTTTTTGTTATGGCGGGTTTAATGCGGTATCTTCAAATTATCTATGTTAATTCGGATTCCGGATCGCCAACAAAGATTCTTTATAAGGATCGCTTCATACAGGCATCAATCCTCCTTTGGATGATTAGTTTCTATTTTCTTATCTACATAAAAAATTTTCCGTTTTTTTCTTAAATCAGAAATTTTATGGCTACTGTTTTAATTCTTGGCGCAACTTCCGATATAGGCATTGCTATAGCTCAAAAATTTGCTGAAGAAAAGAATTCTGTTCAATTAGCCTGTCGCTATCCGTCTTCAATTGCTAATCTTGCTTCAGATATTCGGATTCGCTATCAACAAGACTGCGAGGTATATGCTTTTGATGCCATGGATTTTAAGTCTCATCAGCAATTTTATAAAGAACTCTCCCCCAAACCAGATATTGTCGTTTGTGTATTCGGCTATATGACAGAGAATGAAAAGGCGGTAGAGAATTTTGAAGAAACTATTAAAACAATTAATACAAATTACACAGGCGCCGTAAGTATACTAAATATTATTGGCCAGGATTTTTCCGAACGAAAAAGTGGGGCAATTGCCGGCATTAGCTCAGTAGCAGGGGAAAGGGGAAGGCAAAGCAATTATATTTATGGAAGTTCCAAAGCAGGTTTTACAGCCTACCTGTCCGGGTTGCGCAACAGCCTCTATAAAAATAATATTCATGTATTAACGGTTCTGCCTGGTTTTGTCTATACTAAAATGACCGAACACCTTGATTTACCCAAATTGCTGACCGCTCAACCTTCTGAAGTTGCCACCGCTGTATATGAAGGGATCAGGAAGAAAAAAAATGTGATTTACGTAAAATGGTTCTGGCGATGGATAATGTATATCATCAAAGCCATCCCGGAAAGTATTTTTAAAAGAAAGAACTTGTGAAAAAAAAAGGAATAGCATTTTTCGATTTTGACGGAACCATTACATTTAAAGATACCCTTCTTGAAATAATAAGATTCCATAAGGGAAGTGGTGGCCTATATGCCGGCTTACTAAAAATATCTCCCTGGTTATTGGCAATGAAATTAAAAATAGTTAGCAACCAGGCTGCAAAAGAACAATTATTAGCACACTCCTTTAAAGGCTTATCCTGTGAAGATTTTCAAAAAGTTTGTGATGCATTTATAAAAACAGAATTACCCAAGTTAATACGGTCTGCAGCATTAGAGAAAATTAAACAATTTCAAAAACAGGATATACCGGTAGTAATTGTTTCGGCCTCTGCAGAAAACTGGCTGGAAGGCTGGTGTAAAGAATATAATCTTATATGTATTGCTTCCCAACTGGAAAAAAAAGATAATACCATCACTGGAAAAATATCAGGAAAAAATTGTTACGGAGAAGAAAAAGTTAATAGAATTAAAGAAAAGTTTAACCTTGCCGAATACGAAAATATATATTGCTTTGGAGATACAAAAGGTGACAAGCAGATGTTATCGCTTGCCACTTTTGTATTTTATAAGCCCTTTCGTAACTGATTAGAGCTTCACGATCCGGTGTGCTATTCTATACTGGTAGTCAATTATTATTTCCAGGAAGTATACACCTTTGTTTAATCCAGATAAATCTATCTGTTGATTGAAATAGACATCATCTTTAATTATCTCTTTGTGCAATACACGTTTCCCGTTTACGTCATACAGATCCAACATTGTTCTGCCTTTTTGTTTTATATTCTTCAACTGAATATTCACTAATGAGCGTGTTGGATTGGGGTATATGTTTGCCATAGTTGATAAATCCTGGCGACCACCGGCATTGTTTACTACAACGCTAATTGTAGTTTCTCCCAATCCTCCATTGCTGTCAGTCACCTTAAGTTTAATTTTGTATTCACCTTCAGTTAAACTTGTTAATTTGGTAATAGCTGATGATGAATTATCAAATATTGCTCCTGATGGGCCAGATACAATACTCCATTCATACCTGGTGATTATTCCTGATTCAGAGAATGAACTGCTTCCATCCAATGCAAGTTCAGTTTGTGGCAGTGTTACTGTTGTATCACCCAGAATATTTACATGAGGCGGTTGTGGAGCAATATTTTCAGCCAGCACTTTCACAGCTATATCTGCCGAGTCTCTTGATCCGTATGTATCAGTAACAAATAATCTGAAAACATACATACCAGGTTCAATAGAAAGAATGCTTGGTGTGGCTGTTGTTGCATTCAATATATTCAATGGTGTAGTACCACCCAATAGCACCCAATGATAACTTTTAATGCTTCCTTCACGAGCGTATGATTTACTACCATCAAGTTGTACCGCTGTTACCGGCAGTTGAATTGTGAAATCTTCCCCTGCATTAGCAACAGGTGGTTTTGCCGGTGCAGGATTAACAGTAATAGTTACTATAGCTGTTGATGATTTACCATTATCATCAGTAACTTTTACCTGGAACTGGTAAACTCCGGCAACTAGTCCTTCTGCATAAGTTAGGGCAGCACCGCTATTTGTAATAACTCCAGATGAGGGCCCTGATATTTTTGTCCACAGATAAGATTTAATTTGTCCGGCTGGTGCTATAGATTTAGTAGCATCAAGCTGAACAACGCTATCCGGCAGTGTAATAGTTTGTGCTGTACCAGCATCAGCAACAGGCGGAACAGGAGCAGCCTTTACCGTAATACTTACAGAAGCTGTTGTTGTTTTGCCCAGGTTGTCAGTTACTTTCAACTGTACCTGATAACTGCCTTCAGTTAGACCATGTATAACTGTAACTTTTGCTGCAGTATCCGAAATTGTTGCACCCTGCGGACCTGAAACTATACTCCATTCAAATGATACAATAGAACCCGCAGGTGCAGTGGATTTGCTCCCATCCAAAGTTGCAGAATCTATTGGCAACACTATGGTTTGAGCATTACCGGCGTCAGCAACCGGTGGTGGCGGACTCGCTTTTACAATTATGGTTACCGTTGCAGTAGCGTTAGCCCCATTGCTGTCGGTAACTATAAGTTCATAAATATATGTTCCTTCCGATAATCCGCTTAACTGGGTTGTAGCTTTAGCAGCATCATTTATACTATCCCCTGACGGTCCTGATATTTTTGACCAGCTATATGATACAATAGTTCCCGAAGATGCAGTTGATTTTGAACCATCCAAAACAACAGTATTCAACGGAAGTACAATTGTTTGTGCATTACCCGCATTGGCAACAGGCGGAAGCAATGCAGGATTAACAGTTATGGTAATAATATCTGTCGCGGACATTCCATGATCATCGGTAACCTTTAACTGGAACTTATATACCCCCTGCAATAATCCGGTAACTGTAGTAGATGCAGATGCAGGATTTGAAATTGACCCGGCTCCCGGCCCGGATACTTTTGTCCATGTATATGAACTTATAGTTCCGGAGGGCGCTGCAGATAAAGTTCCATCCAGAGTTGCACTATCTTGCGGCAGGGTTATAGTCTTATCACCACCTGCATCAGCCACTGGTGGTAACAGGGCAGCCTTAACATTAATATTAACCGTATCCCTCGATATTGCCCCATTATTATCCGTAATCTTCAATTCAAACAAATACAGCCCTTCATTCAGTCCGTTAACTATAGTTGCAGCTACTGACGGTGTGTTAATAACACCAGGAGCAGGACCGGAAACCTTTGTCCATTCAAATGCAACTATCGTCCCTGACGGGGCAATGGAGGCAGAACCATCAAGTGTTACCGAGCTTACCGGTAAAGTAATAACTATATCATTTCCGGCATTTGCAACAGGTGGTAGTAAAGCAGGCTTTACTATAACAGTGACAGTTGCCGTTGCAGTTAACCCGTTGTTATCTTTTACCTCAAGCTGATATTTGTATACACCTTCTATCAAATTAATAGCAGTTGCTTTTGCTTTACTGCTGTCTGTTATATTACCCTCAGAAGGTCCTGAGACTTTAACCCAGGAATAAGATATTATATTACCGGTTGATAAAGAACCATCAAGTGTTACATTATTCTGAGGCAGAGTAATAGTCTTGTCTGATCCCGCAATTGCAACCGGGGGAACTGGCGCTGCTTTCACGGTAACAGATACTGTGGCTGTTGCTGATTTTCCTTTATTGTCTGTTACTTTCAGTTCGAAAGTATATACCCCTTCTATAAGATTATTAACAGTTGTTGTACCAGCTGAAATATCCACAATGGCAGCACCAGAAGGACCGGATATTTTTGACCATTCATAAGAAACAATACTACCGGAAGAGGCAGTTGATTTCGTACCATCCAGAACTATACTATTGACAGGAAGTTGAATAGTTTGAGCACTTCCGGCATTGGCTACAGGTGGCAAAGGTGCAGGATTAACAGTAATAGTTACGGTAGCCGTTGAAGTAAGTCCGTTACTATCTGTTATTTTCAGTTCAAATTGATAAACTCCTTCTGCAACACCTGCAACAGTAGTAACCGCAGCAGCAGGAGTGGTAATCGTCCCGGTAGAAGGGCCGGATATTTTGGTCCATCCATAACTTACAATCGAACCCGAAGACGCTGAGGATTTACTACCGTCCAATGTGAATGTGTCGTTAGGAAGTTCAATTGTTTGTGCGCTTCCCGCATTAGCAACAGGAGGAAGCGGTGCGGGCAATACAGTAACCGTTACTGTTGCTGTTGAAGTCGCATTATTATTGTCTGTTATTTTTAGCCGGAACTTATATACACCCTCTGTCAGGTTATTTACATTTGAAGTAGCATTACCAGGGGTAGCAATATCTCCACCTGACGGACCAGAAATTTTCGTCCAAAGATAAGAATCAATGCTGCCTGCAGGTGCATTAGATGCTGTACCATCAAGAACAAGGCTATTTTGCGGCAATGTTATGGATGTATCTTTTCCTGCATTTGCTACGGGCGGAAGTGGTGCAGCGTTCACTGTAATTGTTACAGTAGCAGAAGATGATAATCCGTTATTATCAACTACAGTCAATTCAAATACATATACCCCTTCTGTCAATCCGGATACATCTGTTTTTGCAATATTGTTATTAGCAATTGTACCAGTGGCGGGTCCGGATTTCTTAATCCACGTATAAGAAGTAATTGTACCCGATGGAGCTACTGAACCAGTTCCATCCAGCGATATTAAATTTTGAGGAAGTGATATCGTCTGATCCGCTCCTGCATTGGCAACCGGAGGCAATGGAGCCGGCTTAACAGTAATAGTTACTGAACTTGTGGATGTTGATGCGTTATTATCCGTTACTTTCAATTCAAAAACATACACACCTTCAGATAAATTGTTTACGGAGGTTATGCTGTTAGTATTATTTTCAATAACTCCATCTGCCGGACCAGAAACTTTAATCCACTGATAAGACACGATATTACCTGAAGGAGCAGTAGAAGCAGTACCGTCTAATGTTATTGTATTTTGAGGCAAAGTAATAGTTTGATTGGCACCTGCATTGGCTACAGGCGGCAAAGGAGCAGGTTTCACAGTTATGATAACAATATCGGACGCTGTTACAGACTTGTCATCCGTCACTTGAAGTTGAAATTCATACACACCTTCTACCAGACCATTAACTGCTGTGGTTGCAGTTGAGGAATTAACAATAGTTCCTGATGAAGGTCCCGAAACTTTAGACCACAGATAACTTACAATGGTTCCTGAAGGTGCATTGGAAGTACTGCCATCAAGGGTAATAGTATTAGCCGGCAGAGTAATAGTTTGATCAGCACCGGCATTAGACACCGGTGGCAAAACTTCAGGATTAACAGTAATTATTACAACAGCCGTGGCAGTTTTCTCATTGTTATCCTTTACTGTCAATTCAAAATTATACGTTCCTTTTGCCAAACTATTAACAGCAGTAATTGCAGAAGTTGTATTGGCAATAATTCCATCAGCGGGACCCGAAAGCTTTTTCCATACATAGCTTACAATATATCCTGAGGGTGCTGAAGATGCGCTGCCATCAAGTGTAATACTATTTTGCGGAAGGGTTATAGTAATATTTCCACCTGCATTAGCTACCGGTGGCAATAAAGCAGGTTTCACCGTAATTGTTACAATACTTGTGGAAGATGCACCATTATTGTCTGTTACTTTAAGCTCAAACTGATACACACCTTCGGCAAGACCATTCACATTTGTTGTTGCCGCAGATGCATTCACTATTGATCCTGAAGAAGGTCCCGATATCTTTGTCCATTGGTATGACGATATGGATCCTGATGGTGCAGCAGATGCAGTTCCATCTAATACGGCAGTATTGACGGGAAGAGTAATGGTTGTATTGGGACCTGCATTAGCCACAGGAGGTAAAGGAGCAGGTTTAACTGTTATAGAAACTGTTGCTAAAGCAGTATTCCCATTGCTGTCAGTTATTTTTAGTTGAAATACATAAATTCCTTCAACAAGGTTAGTTACATTGGTGCTGACAGCATTGGGGTCGGTAATGACACCTGAGGTGGGGCCTGATATTTTTAACCATTCGTAATTGGTAATTGAACCTTCAATTGCTTTTGAACCACTTCCATCTAATGAAATGGTACTAAAAGGCAATTGTATAGTTTTATCATCACCGGCATTAGCTATCGGTGGAGCAGGTGCTGGTTTTACAATGACAGAAACAATATCCGTTGAAGCAGAACCAAGATTATCCTTGACAGTCAATTGAAATTCGTAAACGCCTTCCGTAAGATTAGAAACAGAAGTAACAGCACTGCTATTATTATTAATAATTCCATTTGAAGGACCAGAAACTTTCACCCATATATACTGCGTAATAGTTCCGGATGGCGCAGTAGATTTTGTTCCATCCAGAGAGACTGAATTTACCGGAAGGCGAATAGTTTGGTCATCACCTGCAACAGCTATTGGAGGCACAGGAGCAGCATTCACTGTTACTGATACAGAAGCTGTGGAACTTGCACTATTATTATCTGTAATCTTCAATTGAAAGACATAAACTCCTTCTGTCAAACCAGTAACAGTAGTTATAGCAGAACCTGCATTGGAAATAACACCTGATGCAGGACCTGATAGTTTAGTCCATTGATAACTTGTTATTGAGCCTGAGGGTGCAGTTGACGCACTTCCATTGAGAGTTATGCTGTTAGTCGGCAGTGTTATAGTTTGTGGACTACCGGCATTAGCTACTGGTGGTAAAGGAGCGGGTTTAACTGTTATACTCACTACAGCAGTTCCCGTTTTACCATTGTTATCAGTAACTGTTAATTGAAATTGGTAAGTGCCTTCTGTGAGATTGCTCACAGAGGTAACTGAAGCGGATGGAGAACTTATTGTTCCCGAAGATGGTCCGGAAATTTTTGTCCATAAATAATTTGTAATAGTACCCGAAGGCGCAGTAGATGCAGTACCATTCAGTGTAATGCTGTTTGTTGGTAGTGTTATAGTTTGAGATGATCCGGCATTCGCTATGGGAGGTGAGGGGGATGCTGATCCTCTTTTATATTTGAGCATCCATTCATATACATTCAACCCATCTTCTTTATAGTTAGGGTCATAGGTTTGAGTCCATGCATCATGTCCTACTGCGGGGAAAACGGTAAGCTTGGCCGGAGGAGTAGGATTGTACTCATTTATAAATTTCGCCAATGCAACCGATTTGAAGGTATAAGCCAGGTTGTCAACAGAATTTGTAGTGATCCATGTTGGCAGGTTAGCCGTAGCTACATTTTTTGCATACCCATGAGGGTCGGGAGTACCAGCGTTTTTAACAGTATCTATTCCGGGGCAAACCAATAACAATGCGGCAAGTTTCTTTGCATAGTCTTCAGTAGCCGCAGCATAGTTCCAACTCATGTAGCCACCAAGGCTTAAGCCCGTAAGATAAATTCTTTGTTCATCTACTCTATAGTGTGATAGTACATAACTTAAAAATGGTGCTATAGTAACTATTGGATAGTCTCCATATTTACATTGCGGGCTCATTACAAGAAATGAAAAGTCTTCGCCATCCACAGTAAACTTAGATGGAAATTTTCCCTGGGAAATTAATTTAGGAATACCGTTAGCCGCAACCCTTGTTATCTGTGTAGTACCATTGCCCACTTCACCTGCGCCATGCATAAAAATTATTAATGGGAATTTCTTTGTTGGCGCTGAATCGTAGTTTACTGGTAATGATTCATAATAACCTCCAATGTTAGTGCCAATATTAACAGCAACGGCCTTCTGTGTTTGTACCTGAGCAAAAGACATGCAGCTTAACAGTAAACTTCCAATAAACAACAAAAAATACTTTAATCTGCAAGCAATACGGATTAAGTCTGTTCTTTTCATAGTTTTTCGGGGATTGGATTATTTTTTTCGATCACCGTCATTAAATCCGGGATATATGGATGTAAACGCAGGTTGAAAAAAAATGTTATTGCCTTTTTTCAAATAAAACAGTACTACGAAATTCAAACCTGATGCCAAAGCGGGCCCGGCAGATTAACATTTGTTATAAACTGAAATGTTGTTACAGAAAGCATATCATAAGATAACATCTTAAGAGAAAATGTAAGAGGAGAAAGAATGAAGTAGCACTATTATCTTATGAAAACAAATACTTATTTTTTTAATAAAAGAGCATGCAACAAATACCATCAGTTATAAGAATATAAAAAATGATATTAGTGTGCAGCGAAATATAAAAACCAGGTACTGCATATCAAAATGCAGAATTAAACTCAAAAATTTAATTTCCGAATTTCAACTATAAAATTTTCATTTCAGCAGAGGTCTGGCGATATTTTCAAAATATCATTTCTTTTGTTGCAGAAAAAGATGTACTCCTTTTTTATTACCGGTGAGAATATCCGGCAACCCATCTCCATTGATATCCTGAACAGTAATATGAAGCCCCGCACCGGAATTGTTATCAATTTCGTGAGGAATCCATGATGGATTTTTGCCTGGCCGGTACTCAAACCAATATAATACTGCGGGTTCAAAAGCGCCCGGATCCTTACCATTGTGTGCAAAAAAGCGTTTGCCTGTAATGATATCCGGGTTTCCATCGCCATTTATATCTGTTACCAAAAGACCATGGGTCTGTGAAATTTTTTTATAAATTTCATGATGCACCCAGGTAATATTACCCTCATTATCTCTTTTTTGTTCGTGCCACCAGATACCATAGTTATGTGCAGATGCACTAATAATATCATTCAAACCATCTCCATTCAAATCGAGTACAAACATTTCAGAACAATCTTCACTGATATCCGAAGGATGAAACTTCCAGTTGGGCTGTTTACGATCTGCAGGCGCTTCAAACCAGCCTTGCTTAATTACAATATCTTTTCTACCATCACCATTAATGTCGCCAAAGCCTATGCCATGAGTATACTTTTGTGTGGCAAGATCTTCATCTGCACTCACCACAATTTTTTGCCATGCTGTATCCCCTTTCTTTGCAGGTGACTTTAGCCAAATTACTTGTTTTTCAACTGCATCATTACCTATAATATCCAGTCGTCCGTCACCATCTACATCTACCATCATTGGAGATTCATTCCCTAATGAAGCATTGATCTGATGCATTTTCCAATGCCCCGGTTTATTTTGAGGATTTTCAAACCAGACTACAGGTTGACCCGGATGATCTACACGTATATAATCAATCCACCCATCCTGATTTACATCCATGGCGAAATTCAAAAAAGAATTGCCATAACTCATGATATCAAATGTATCTTTGCTATTGATTTCATGTCTTTTCCAGGATGGCGCTTCATACCAAAAAGCTCCGGCAATAATATCTGTTTTGCCATCTTTATTCACATCTCCTGCAGCAGCTCCTTCACTTACATATTGAGATGTGATATTAAATTTCTCAAATGCAGGGATACTACTTCTCCGTTCCAATAACTGTGCATTACAAGCCAAAGCAATTAGAAGTAATTGCAATAATAACAATCGTTTTATCATATCATTCTTTTTTAAGTTCGTATCTGATCGTATAACTGTTATTGAATAATACCACCGGACTTCATCCATTTCATACATAAGCTCATCCATTCGTCTTTAGGTATATGCAATACAAATCCGTGGTCCCCTTTTGGATAAATATGTATTTCTGCAGGTACTCTGTGGTGTCTTAAAGCTTCATAAAACGAAATGCTATTGTCCACATCTACCACTTTATCATCTCCGGCATGTATGAGAAAAGCAGGTGGTGTATCATCAGTCACCTGTAGCTCATTTGAAAATAATTTTATTTTTTCGGATCCGGGATTTTCACCTAAAAGATTTTTTCTGGATCCAGTATGTCCAAGGCTATCTGTCATGCTGATTACGGGATAAACCAAAATCATAAAATCAGGACGTAAGTTATCTTTCTGATGATTATCAGCCACCGGCATATTAAAATGGGTGCCTGTTGTGGCTGCCAAATGCCCCCCCGCAGAAAATCCCATGATTCCGATTTTATCGGGGTTGATATGCCATTCTTCAGCATGATGCCGCACAAGCCGGATTGCTTGCTGTGCATCCTGCAAGGGTCCGGTACTTTTATCCTTCATTATTTTACTATCAGGCAAGCGATATTTAAGAACAAATGCCGCTACCCCTTTTTCGGCAAAATACCGGGCAATTTCGTGTCCCTCTTTTTCAATAACCAAAACTCCATAGCCTCCACCCGGGCAAATAATTACTGCTGCACCGTTGGCTTTCTCTTTTGGCGGGAGATATATACTTACCGAAGGAGTGAATACCCTGAAAGCAAGCCCTCTTACGGAATCAATATATTCTTCATTAGATGCCGGAACCGATCCGGGAATAGTTTTTGAATACAATGGCATTACCTGCTGCGAAAAAGAAAAAACCGTAATATGGCTTAGAACAATAACAACAAATAATTTCATGAATATAGTTAAATGGTTTCTGTCTCAAATTAATATAAATTCTGGTTTAGCCAACCTGCACTTACCTGCTCTAATAAAAACTTGGAATCTATTTCATTTCTTTCTCGTTCAATGCAGCGAATGTGAGTAACTTATTATCTTCTTTTTTAACAGAACGTATAATAATTAGCAAGGGTTAATACGTTAATATTGACATTATGGGAGAAAACGGAAATACAAATTTTTTTACGAAGCATATTGTTTTAAATACAATAGGGCTTCTTACCATTCTTCCTTTAGCTCCTCTTATCAATCGCTTCATCCCACCGATAATTATTGGCTACTGGAATATAGATCTTTTGGTATCCATTATTATCGCATTTCTTGTAGTAAGATTATTGCTATGGCTATTTCGTCCTCTTGTCATCCCTGCATTTATTCTGGTTGCAGCAGTAATTGTATATAATACCTTCTCTGATGGATATAACCTTCGCAATATGCTGATGGATTATAAGAATCTTGTGGAAAAAAGCTGGGATGTAAGGGATAATAAAGAAAAAAACTTATACCTTATAAAGCCTGATTTGTTCGACACAGGTGTAGAAAAAGCAGTCAAAGGGTTGAAATCAAAAATAAATCCAAAAGATTCCATCGTAAGAAACTTTTCGGTAAAACATTCCATTGAATATTTTGACGACTACCATCCCAAATATGGACCAACAGTACGGTACCTGTCGTTGTTCAAATATATCAACAACAACTTTAAATACGTAGACGATCCTAATCGTGATGAGTATTTTGCCAGTCCCAGAGAAACCATTCAGGATGGGTTAGGCGGCGACTGCGACGATCACACTATCCTTATGATTTCCTGCATGAAAGCGATAGGCGCCAAGTGCAGGATGGTACTGACAGTAAACCATGTTTACCCGGAACTGTATTGTGGTGATAAAAAATCCTTTACTCTATTTCAGGAAGCTATTACTCATCTTTTTTCCACTGAAAATTTTACGGGATTATATTACAGAGAAGAAAATGGCGATTATTGGATAAACCTTGACTATACCGCCAGGCATCCTGGTGGTCCATATGTAGATAATAAAGCTTATGCAGTGGTGGAATTTTAAGTCGTCGAAATATTATCTTTCCAGTAAATGATCCTTCCTTTCTATTTTACGGATGGCTTTATCTGCCCTGGTATATGCCTCTTTTACTTTATAATTATACCATTTCTCCTTTAAAATCTTTCTCATAGCATTATCAAAATTTCTCGTAAACACCAGATTGCTAAACCCTACCACGCGATCACGGGCAGAAGAAAGCGCCCTAACACTCACCGAATAACCACCAGTGAGGTACTGAATATAATGCCAGTACCCGGATGGCATAAACAAAGTCTCCCCAAATTTTATCGTACATTCCCAGCCATTGGCATATTGCAAAGCAGGAAATTTTTCAAAATCAAGATTCCTCATATCTCCTATACCATGGAAATTATATGGTAGTTTATATAATAGATTTGAGCTTTGGTTGGGAAATAAAGTAACTTTTTTTTCCCCATGAAACTGGGTAAGAAAAACATGGGACATGTCAATATCAAAATGATTCCTGGTGCTTGACCCGCCGCCGCCAAAAAACATAAGCGGCAGCCAGGTAAGGATATTGTCGGCTATTTTGTTGAATATTAATTGCTTTCTTATTTCCGGTTTTTCAATCAATAAATTGAACAGAAAAAGCCTTGATTCAGTGGGCTGGCTCTGTATGAGATCCAGGTATTCCCCAAATTTCATTTTAGCGATGGGTGCACTTTTAACCATGTCCGGGTGAGCATTCTCACTGCCATGTACAGGAACTACAAGATCGCCGGCGACCTCTTTGAAATAATCGTAATTCCATATATCGAGCGCAGGACTGTCTTTGACAAAATCTTTTAAGATAACCGGAGTTTTGGTCTTTATAAATCGTTCAGTAAACTCCTGTTTGGTTAATCCTTCAACTTTTAAGACGGGTTGCAGTTTCATACCTATATATCAAGTTTAGAACACAAAAGGCAAACAATGATAAAGATTATTTTTGAAACATTACCGGCAAAGCCCATAGAATTTACAAATACCCGTATGCTATACGTAATATTGCTTTGTAAATTAGGGAAACTACAAAAAAAATCCAAGCATAAATAGAACAATTTGCCAGGAGAAAAATTAAATAAATATTTATTACATTCATAGCAATTCACCCTACCTATTCTGAATAAAATTCCGTTTTCATTTTGCAATTTCTCACCAAAGATTAACTTTGAAATGAAAATAAATTACTATGCCCCCGGAGCAAACTCTGACTGATCATGATATTGACAGCCTGGTAACAATTTCCCAACCGTTTCAACTCATAGTATGGAACGATGAGGTAAACACATTTGAATGGGTAATCGAGACTCTCGAAGAAGTTTGCGGTCATACACACGAGCAGGCGGAACAATGTGCCTATATTATCCATTTCAAAGGCAAATATGCTGTTAAACAGGGAGAATATGAAGAACTTAAGCCTAAGTGCGATGCAATTACAGAAAGAGGTATTGGAGCTACTATTGAAGCAATGGCAGAATGACCATGAGTAAGTAGTACTATTCCCTCTTTATCTTTACGCCATGAAAATTGTTACCGCAGAAGTGGAAGAACCCGGCTTTCCTTTAGATAAAGCACTATTTGCAGAAATTATTATTCCATTGCTTTTGCCCAAAAACTATACCTGGCAAATCCCATCTCATTTCATAAATAAAGTAAAAGTAGGGTGCCGCGTTGAGGTAGCACTTAAGAACAAAAAATATGCGGGTATCCTCAAAAAATTTCTGCACATCAAACCCCAGGCATTTGAACCGAAATATATTCTGAACGTCCTAGACGCAGAACCTGTTGTATTCCCTGCTCAGCTCAGGCTTTGGGAATGGATTGCTGCATACTATATGTGCAGCGAAGGTGAGGTGATGACTGCAGCACTACCCTCCTATTTTAAACTAAGCAGTGAAACAATTCTTATAATAAATGAGGAGTATGGAGATAATTTCTCCTTTCTTGATAATGATGAATTCCTGGTAGCAGAAGCGCTGCATATTAAGAAACAATTAAAACTAACTGAGGTACAACAAATTCTTGATGCATCTCATGTTTACCCGGTCATCAAGCGCTTAATTGAAAAAAGAGTCTGCTATGTATGGGAATCTTTGAAAGAATCTTACAAACCGAAATATGAAGCTTTTATAACTCTTAATCCCCAGTTTTCAGATGAAAATAAATTGTCGGAGCTGGTAAATAACTGGAGCAAGGCCCCAAAGCAACTTGAAATGTTACTCAGTTACCTTCATTTGCAAAAAACAAAAGGGGAAGTAAGCAGAAGCGCTCTGCTCGAAAAATCAGGCGCTACCGATGCTCAATTAAAAGGATTGATCGAAAAAAACATCTTACTTCAGGTAAAACACGCCATTGACAGGCTTCCTTCTTTACCCAAAAATATAAATATTGACTTTAGCTTATCCGCTACCCAGCAACTGGCATTTGATAAGATCAACACATTATTTACCGAAAAAAGAGTTTGCCTTTTACATGGCATTACTTCAAGCGGCAAAACCCTGCTGTATATAAAACTTATAGAAGAATATGTAAAAAAGGGGAAACAAGTGTTGTACCTGCTTCCCGAAATAGCACTCACTTCTCAGATTATCCGGCGGTTGCAAAAACATTTTGGCGGACATATTGGAATATACCACAGCAAGTTCAATCAAAATGAAAGGATAGAGATATGGAATAAAATAAAGTCGGGTGAATTAAAAATTGTTCTTGGGGCGAGGTCTGCGCTATATCTTCCATTCGAAAACCTGGGACTCATAATTACCGATGAAGAACATGATAACTCCTACAAACAGTATGATCCTGCACCAAGATATCATGCCCGTGACAGTGCGATATACTATGCTGAATTACTTGACGCAAAAATTTTATTAGGCAGCGCATCACCTTCCATAGAAAGTTATTACAATGCCATTCATGGCAAATATGGTTTTGTTGCCCTCAGTGAACGATATGGTGAAGCAAAGTTGCCCCGTATAGAAATTGTGGATGTAAAAAAAATTATTCAGAAAGATAAATCAAAGGTTATACTTTCACCCCAATTGAAAGCAGCCATAGAATCATCGCTGATTGCTGACAGGCAAACCATACTTTTTCAAAATCGCCGGGGTTATTTTCCTTACCAGATATGCGCTACCTGCGGCTGGATTCCGCAATGCAAAAATTGTGATGTCAGCCTTACTTTTCATAAGCTCACTAACAAACTGGTTTGCCATTATTGTGGAACGGTATATAGTATTGTCAATACCTGTGAAGCCTGCGGCAGCAATCAGTTTATTCAAAAAAACTTTGGTACGGAAAAAATTGAAGAATATCTCGAAGAAGTTTTTCCAAAAGCAAGAGTTGCAAGAATGGATATAGATGCAGTAAAGGGAAAACACGCTCACGACAACCTGATACAACAGTTTGAGCAAAGGAGAATTGATATTCTTGTGGGTACTCAGATGGTAGTGAAAGGACTGGACTTTGAACATGTTAACCTTGTAGGTATAATTGATGCTGACAGCTTGTTACATTTTGTTGATTTTCGTGTGAATGAACGGGCATTTCAACTCATGGAACAGGTAAGTGGGCGTGCAGGGAGAAAATCTGAAGAAGGGAAGGTACTCATCCAGGTATCAGATACCAAGCACCCGGTACTGCATTTTGTACAACAACACAATTACAAAGCTTTTTTTGACTATGAGATTCAGGGCCGGGAGAAATTTTTCTATCCGCCATTCTCCAGGCTGATACTTTTAAGTTTTCGTCATAAGAGTAAAGAAACGGCTACTGATGCGGCATTACAATTTGCATCTCAACTACAAAGCAGTTTAGGCAAATACATTATTGGCCCCACAGAACCTGTGATCAACAGGATACGGAATCAGTATCGGATGGAATTGTTATTAAAATTACCCAAAGATTCCGTTTTCATACAACGGGTTAAATCTATTATTAAGGAACAGATTGCCATATTGCAGCAACATAAGACCTTTCGTTCAGTAGTAATCATTGCAGATGTTGACCCGGCGTAAGCCTTTGGGAAGAGGTGCGCAGGCTATGAAACAAGAAAAGCGTGACGAAAACCCGAAACTTGACACTAATGGCTGAAAGCTCATAGCTGAATACTGCCAGTTAAATACCCCCCCCGTTTTTTGCTCAATACTTTTGTAACTGCCCTTTAATAATACTGTCTTTTGCAGCGGGTGATAATTGATGCTGATATCTATACAAAGCGCCTTCCCAATCTCCATACATAACATTGGGAAGTACAATAAATGTAGAGCCAAACATGGCTGCATTTATCCTGGTCTGGCTATCTCTATCATCCAGTTCTTTCTTGTCAAACACCGCACTGAAATCACTCAGGTTATCCCCAAACAGCATGACGATATCAAAATTAGCAGCTACTTTATCTCTGCGCGGGCCTTTACCCGAGCCGGCGGTCTTCAATATAAGATGATCATTAGTAGCATCCGGAAAATTCCACCGTTGCAGCTCCTTTAGCGTTTGGGGTCTTTCTTCTTCAAGCCGGTTGGTAATATAAAAAACTTCCACTCCTCTGCTTTTTGCATATTGAAAAAAACTGAGTGCTCCCGGCACGGTATCACATTCCACTTTCTTTGTCCATATTATCCATGAAGAGTCGGTATATTCTTCATTTTTCAATGAACTGTGAACCTGGTAAGGACTGTTGTCTAAAATGGTTTCATCTATATCTGTAACAATGGCCGGGGGTCTGCTGTGTGACTCATTTAAAATTAAATCCAACCGGAGCCTGGCAGTATTATAGGCCTGGAAGCAGAGCGCTTTATATTCTGCAGCTTTTTGTTGCCATACAGCTCCCCACAAAGGTCCCTGGGTGACCAGGGGCGAAGTTGATACGGGATTTACAGCAACCCTTTGAACCTTACATGAGCACAGGGTTATACAAAAAATAAATACAATACTATACTTTAAACGCATATTGACAAGAGTTGAAAAAATGACGGTATTTATTATTATTTTACCACAATCCAGCGGTTGAGCATATTATCAGGAGCTTCAATAACAATTTTATAGAATAAAGAAGGATTATTCTTTACGTCAATATCAGCTTCCTGATTTGCAAGCGGCACAGTAGCCACCAGTTTATACTCGTCATTGCCGCCTTCTTTAAAATGATTGGTGGTAGCCAACCATATTTTTGCATTTCCTTTTTTGCTAACTGCCTTCCAGCTTACATGTATTTTACCATCCTGAAGTATAGCATTTTCAGAAGTAGCGGAAATATTTCCTGTCAGCGGAATTCCATCTACTTCCATTAATCTTTCCCGTGGTATGGTAATACTGAGGTGTTTTGCAATGGATGGCATTATATCTACAATACCCGGATTGCCTGTTTTAAAATAATCATTCAATCCTTTGGCATTAGTTACTATCCAGGTGTTACGTTCACGATCCGACTGACCGCCATGCCCTTTCCCATTATTAGCTGTTCTGCCATGATCGGTGGTAATATAAATCACCCAGTCTTCTTTAAATTTTTTCTCACGGTATTGTATAGCCGACCACAATCTACCCATTTGGTTATCCATCATTTCCACTGCCTTATAAAATTCAGGGCTATCGCCATGCATGTGACCCATATCATCTGTATATTCAAGATATACCCAGGATAGATCAGGCGCTTCCGTTTTAATATAGTTCTCCGCATTATCCACCACAGCCTCATCAATACGATGCATAAAATCTCTTTTTTTATCGTGCGGATAATTCACTGTATCCAGTTCCAGTCCGTCAAAATGGTAAGCAAGTTTCAGGTTGCCTGTAGCAGCAAGGTTTTCACCCACCAGTTTCGTCCTGTTATCTTCCCAACTGGAAAAGACTGCAGCTTTCCTGTTCGGATATTGTTCCTTTAGAAATCGAAAAATAGTCCAGTAATTATAGTTGGGTGCCGCAATATCATTATCCCACACATTGTGTTTGTTTACCCAGGTTCCGGTAAGCAAACTATTATAACCTACTGCAGAAATAGTAGGTGTTTCTGAATAACCTCCTTTCTCTCCACCCACGTGTGCTCTGGTATATCCACCTACTTTGGCAATAGCATCAAGATGAGGTGTATTTACTTTTTCAATCACATCTGCGGGAATACCGTCTACAATTACAAAAAGGGCTTTGGGGGTATGTTGCGTGGGAGTCTGTGTATTATTAAAGCTGCCCGCTTCTGCATCTTGCATCAGGTTTTCGCTGCAGGAAAAAAATATCAATAATATAAAACTAAAAATGAATTTCATGACCAATTTATTTATGCACCTGCCAAGGTGCTTTATTATAAAAGAAAAATCAAAACGAATGAGGGAAATAGGTATTCTCCACATCGCCATCAGCGTACAATTTTAGAATAGCAAATCCGGGCGGTGTTTCGAGGTAATACCCTTCTTCCGCAGAGTCCTTGTCGCCTTTTCCCCACCAGAAACCACTCATCGCTCCATTACAACAATACCAAATATTATTGTAAAGGACTTTGTCGTATAAATGATTGTGTCCGCTTAATACTACACGTACTTTATCCCGATGGCGATAAAAGAGATCTTTCAGTTTTTTATTGTCCGAATGATTGCCGCCTACCAAGATGGGTGTGGCGCCAAATACAGGGAAATGCGACATCAGCAAAGTTGGTGTGTTTTTCGGTTGTGCTGTCAGATCTGCTTCCAGCCACTTGTACTGTTCGTCATCCAATGTAATATGAGGATTGTTGCCATCAAGTATAACAAAGTGCCAGCCCATCCTGCTAAAACTATAATACCGGTTAGTTATACCAAGTTGTTTTACTACATAATCCTTTCCATACATCCTGTCTGTTTTATCAGGAGCGGCCCACCAGGGATCGTGGTTACCGATACAACCGAATACTTCATATCCGTTAAGTTCTTTCATACAATCAAACCATGCATTCCATTGTTCATCTACCCTGGCACGAGTAATATCGGGATAGTCTGCCGCATGGATAGAGTCGCCGCCATTCAAAACAAAATTAATCTTGTGTTGCTTAACCTGCTGCAGGCATTTTTTGTATCTTTCCGGAACCCCCTCCTCCGGGCGTATATGTACATCCGTAATATGTGCTAGGGTAAGCACCGGTATTATTTTTTTATTCTTTTCTGCCGATGCGTAAGCAGATGTACCCGCAATTGCTCCTGCCGTAATCAATCCGGCTTGTTTCAGCAAATTTCTTCTTTTCATATCAATAAAATAACCAGCAGAGCAAAAATGTATTTTTACTCTGCTGATCATGATTGGATTAAATTATTACCATCCAAATATTTGTTTTAATGCAGGGTTTAAAGTAACCTGGTTAAAAGGAATCGGACGATAATAGTATTGCGGATCAATAAACTGACGTGGTGTAACTTCAGTTACAGTAGCACCACCGGCAGTACCGTTTTTAAGGTATACTGTTACGTTTTCTCCAAAACTTCCTGTTTTGTAATACACTAATTTTTCGCCAAGAGAGTTAGTCTCCTTCTGATCTTCATCCGGAATAGTGGTGTTCTTATCTACTAATTTAATATCAGGAATACCATCACCGGTAAGATCAAAAATTCCAAGCCCGGGGAAGTATATGCCTTCAGGAATTTTTTCAAGTTCTTTACCTGCAGCCCATCTCATCAAGTCGTCAAAACGATATCCTTCCATAGCAAATTCTACTCTTTTCTCACGACGAATCTCTAAAATAACGCCCTGGTTGCTGCCAGATACATTAGAATATTTTGCAACCAGTACCGGATCGGGATTACTGTTCGCCCATCCCATATCAAGATTAGGAAGCCCCACTCTTGCACGAAGTAAGTTAACACTGGCATCAAGATCAGACTGAGTGAGGGTACCTAATTCAGCTTTTGCTTCTGCAAATATCAATAATACTTCTGCATACCGGTAAGCAGGAAAATCTACACTGGCAATTACTTTACTTTCAGTGCTGTTAACATATCCTTTCAGTTGATGATAGCCGGTAAAGTTTTTATTCAAACGCTGAATATATGGTTTAGGATTGGGAGAATTGGTAGCAAATACAAATCCGGGATATACAAAAGAAGCCATTAGCCGGGGATCACGGTTTTGAAACTCCTGAACAAAACCAAAGGTTTGATAGCCGGGTTGTGCTGTAAATCTGCTGCCATCACTCATCAGGTAGGTTTGAACCAACTCACGGGAAGGTGACATTTCGTAGTCCAGTATATTTGCGTTACTACCACTGCGTTTCAAATCCTGGTCGTAAATACTGGACAGTAATACCTCCTTATTTCCAGCCAGACTTGCACTGGTGAATAAAGCACTATATGAACCCTGAATCTGAAATTTTCCTGACTTTATTATTTCACCTGCTACCTGAGCCGCCGTTTGTAAGAACCCATCAGCACTACCTGCAAGATTTAACTCTCCATGATACTTTCTGTAAGTTCCTTCGTACAATGCTGTTCTCGCCTGCACCAGTTTCATTACCCAAACGTTAGGCGTTCCCGGAGGAACATCTTCTTTTACATTAGCTGCTGCAAATGCCAAATCTGCCATTACACTATCCATTACCAACGCTCTTGGGTCGCGGGGTTTGTATAAATCTACAGAATCAGAGGGATTAAGTGTTTTAGAATACCAGGGTATATCTGAATAACGTTTTACTTTATCAATATAAAATAATGCTCGGTAAAACCTTGCCAGTCCGGCATAGTGGTTTTTCACTGCATCAGTCACCTGTGCTTTGGAATAATTGTCAAGAAAATAATTGATATTCCTAAGCCTGCCCCAACTCCATCCTGAAGTAATATTCTGCGAACTGGGGTTACCTGTCATAATGGATTTTACTTCCACAGCACCAGTGGTTGCTTTATCATCTGTACCCTGGTCTTCGAGATATTGATCTCTGCCGGGGATAGTCAGAAGTCCATTTATATACAACGATAAATCTTCTTCTGATTTAAAAAACAGATCTGGTGGTACCGAAGTTTGCGGATAACGATCCATAAAATCCTTTTTGCAGGATGCAACCACCAGCACCATGCAACAAGCTAATATAGTATGTATATTGATCAACTTTTTCATTTCTATAATTTTACTGTTAACGATGAATCACTGTTCAATCAAAAATCGAGGTTAATACCGAAAGCATATTTCCGCTGATAAGGATAAGCCCAGCCGTAGCCGTCAGCCACCGCTTCGGGATCTATATATTTTTTGATGGCCGAAAATTCATACAGGTTTTCCCCGGTAAAAAACACCCTAAGCCTGCTAACTTTAAACCTTTTAGTGATTGAATTAGGAATAGTATATCCCAGTGTTACATTTTTAATGCGCAGGTATGAAGCATTTAAGAGATATTTTGTCTGGGGAATATCCAAGCCTGCACCATAGTTGGCATCTGCCAGCCAGGCCTGCAAAACAGGGAAATAAGAATTTTTATTTTCGTCTGCCAGTCCGGCGGCTATATATGAAGCAGAATGTCTTTCGCGATCTGCACCGGTTTCTGAAGCGCCACGATAATAATCAAGGTTCCAGGGATAAATACCGGCATAGGGTTGCTGATAAGGTCCCCAGAAAAGATAGTGACGGGGATAAAAATCCTGTTTTCCTACACCTTGTAAAAATACCGACAGATCAAAATTATTCCAGTCAAAATCCAGGTTTACCCCAAAGCGATATCTTGGGCTTGTATTGCCAATAATCTTAAGGTCTTTGGGGTCGGTAGCAGTATTACCCTGTTCGATCGCACCATCTTTATCAAGATCAACATATTTTGGCCAACCCGGTACAATATCCAGTGCACCCCAGGGAACAATAGCCGATTCATTCAGCGCGTCAATCTCTGACTGACTGGTAAAATAGCCATCATTTTGCAGTCCCCAGATCTCACCTATCTCCTGTCCTACCCGATAACTTGACAACAACAACTGATCGTTCTTATATTTAGTAATTTTGGATCTTGAATCAGAAACAAACATCTTCACTCCGAATGAAAAGGGTTTGGCTGCGAGATCGAAATTATCACGATAGCCTAAAGTCAGTTCCCATCCTTTGGTAGACAGGTCAGCCACGTTTTGAGTTGGAGCTGTGGTGCCCAAAACTCCAGGCAGTTCATTCACCGGGCCCAGCATACCAATAGTTTTACGAACAAAATAATCAAAGCTCATCTGAATTTTATTATTCAGCAAACCCATATCACCCCCCACATTAAATGTGGTTACTTTTTCCCAGGTATAGGTATCCGGATCAACACTCAGCGGCGGCGCCCCTGTAATAATGGTAGGCTTTGAGTTGTTGATGAGATAAGATGAAATTCCGGTAGGTAATGTTTGAATATATCCAAAATTACTTACACTCTGATTACCAAGATCGCCATAAGATATACGTAGCTTGAGAGAAGAAATTTTATCCTCCAGCGGCTTAAAGAAACTTTCTTCACTGGCTATCCATGCTGCAGATATAGAAGGGAAAAAGCCCCAGCGTCTTTGTTTGGGGAACCTAGATGAACCATCATAACGGCCGTTACCTTCTATAATATAGCGTCCTTTATAGGTATAGTTCAATCGTCCGAAAACACTTTGCAGGGCGTAGGTACTGTAATCCGCATTCAATGTGGGGTTTTCACCTGTTGTTAATATGATATAAGGGAGGGAAGAAGAAATCAATCTGTCTCTTGAAACCGCTTCATAAGACCAAATATATTCTTCCTGGTTGTACCCAGCAATTAATTTGAAAGCATGATCTTTGGCAATTGTTTTATTGTAGGTCGCAAACAAGTCGTACACATCATGTTTTACAATACCGTTGGTAGCCGATACTGATCCATTTCCGCCTTCTTCGCGAATATCATCAGGACCATACCCAATCTTGTATTTACGATAATCAGTATTATATTTCCATATTTCTCTTTTAAAACTGGCACTACCTACAATCTGTAAATCATTATTCAGGAAACTGGCAGTTCCACGCAATATATTTTGAAAACCGAATCGTGTGGATTTGTTTCTTCCTCCGTCTGTAAGCTTTGCACCTAAACTTCCAGCATCAGTATTTGCCCAGGTACCATCGGGATTTTTAGCCACCTGAGTCGGCTGTAGATAATATATATCGGTAATATTGTAAGTGGGAGCGTCAGTGATAGTTTGATAGATATTCAGATTGTTTTCAACTTTAAACCAGGTGAGTGGTGTAAAGTTTATTTTAGCTCTTAAACCATATCGGTTCCAGTCATCTTTTGCCAGTTTATTCAATCCGTTTTCCTTTGTCCAGTCTGCAGAAAGTAAATAACCAAATGGTTTGCCTTTACCTATTTCCGAACCACCACTAAAGGATAAACTATGGTTTTGAGAAGCGCTTGCCTTATTAAAGAAATAGTCATTCCAGTCATTACTTCCCATATATGTCCATTTGGTCGGATCATTAGGATCTACGCGGGTATCTTCTATGGAAGGATTTTCAGACCTTTCTTTAGCCCATTTATATTGATAGTCTGAATAGTTTACATAATCCCAGGGCGTGTTATCAGTAGCGGTTTCCAATACTCTCGAATAGATATAAGGATCGGTAACCGGATTGGGTAATACTGTACGTTTTGACCAGGAAAAATAATTATTGTAACTCACTCTTTGCTTACCTCCGCTTACTCCCGACTTAGTTGTAATGAGTATTACTCCAAAAGCAGCCCTTGCACCATAGATGGCAGCCGATGCCGCATCGCGCAATACTGACATTGAGCCTATATCCTGTGGGTTTAAACGAAGAATATCGTCAACCGTTGAAGCAATCCCGTCAATAATGATTAAGGGTGGAGAACCGCCACCTGTTAAAGTGGTAATACCCCGAATGTTTATTGAAGGAGTAGCACCCGGACGACCACCAGGATATGTAATATTAAGCCCCGGACTAATACCCTGTAACCCCTGAAACAGGTTGGCAATTGGCCGCTCTGCAAGTTTTTTTCCTGATATTTGGTCCACTGCCCCGGTGATGTTAATTTTCTTCTCGGAGCCATAGCCAACTACCACCACTTCGTTCAGTGAATTTTCTGCAGCTTTGAGCGACACGCTGAGTGTAGTCTTGCCGTTAACGGGTAGTTCCTGGGTTTCGTGCCCGATGAATGTGAAAATCAGTACTGCGTTTTCAGGTACTTTGATTTCATATTTTCCATCCAAATCGGTTGTAACAGCCACTTTGGTATTTTTGAGCAGCACAGTTACACCGGGCAAAGGTTCCCCCATTGTATTTGTAACTACCCCGGTTACCACTATATCACTTTGTTCCGTTCCTTTGGGGGCAATAACAATAAGTTTGTCTGACATCATGCGAAATCCCAGGCTGGTATTCATGAGCAGGTTATCCAGCAGTTGCTGAATGGTTGCATCTTTGGCATCTACAGATACTTTCTTGTTGAATGGTATATAATCATCGTTGTAAACAAAGCGGTAGGTGGTTTGCTTTTCGATGATAGAAAATGCCCTTTCAAGGTTGACCTTTGAAAGAATGATAGAAATCTTTTGTGAGTGCACATCTGCGGAAACATGCATACAACACACAAAAAGGAAAAGGGCAGTCAGTTTCATATACAGGAACACTTTTCTTAGTTCCCGCCTGTAGCAGGAACGGTTCAGCAGTAGTAATTTTTGCATTACCTTTGATTTGTTGGTTGATAAATTTTTGTTTGAATTGCATTTGGACAAAGCATTTCCATTAACCACAATTCTGCGGGAAATGGAGCCAACATTTCCCGCCTTTTATTTGTAGAATAGAAGTTTTCAGGGCAGATCAGGTTGAATTATATACAAGCATGACAATAGTCAGTTTTGGTTAAAAAAATAGATAGCCGGTTAATAATTATTCAATCCATATTACGCCATTGCTATCTTTACTGTACTTAAATGCATTACCCGTTTCTCTAAAAGCATTTAATATTTCTTCAAGGCTTTCTCCTTCAAAAGTCCCTGTTAGGTTTAGTTTCTTTTTATTATCATTCTTAAAATGAATTTCCACTGCAAACCATTTTTCAAGAGCCATTGCAATTTTTTCAAAACTGGTATTTTTAAAGGCTAATTTATTTTCTTTCCATGCGGTTTCAAGCACCGTATTTTGTTTATCAGTAGAAATGAATGCTTTATTCACTGTAAACTTTTGAGTATTGGAGATATTTGTTTCCTTTCTGCCGGCATCTATTGGTTCCTCTGCAACAGCAGGGGTAGGGATAATTAGTTTTTCCCTGGGTAACAGCATAATGGTCTTGGAGGTATCTGCATTAAGTTGTACGGCTATTTTTCCCCTTATCAGTGAGGCAGCTGCACTATCTTCGTCATTATATGCCCTGATATTAAATGCCGTTCCAAGAACTTTTACTGTAAAGGCTTTTGTATGTACTAAAAATGGTTGCCCCTCATTGTGTGTAACATCAAAATAGGCTTCTCCTTCAAGTGTAACCGATCTTACTTTTCCTGAAAATTGTTTAGGGTATTCCAGCTTACTACCGGCATTCAACCAAACATTTGTACCATCCGATAATACAAGCTGCGATCGGGATCCGTTTTGGGTTGCCAATTGTTGTAATACCGGTACTGGTTCTTTTATCTCTGGAGTAAATGACCATTTCCAGATAGCCATTGCTGCCAGCAAACAGGCAGCAGCAACAGAAGTATAACGTAAAATTCGTCGTATCCGATATTTTTTATGGGTCTGTAAAAATTCGTCAGTTGTTGTATATGTGCCTATTTCATTAAGGACAGTATTATCAACGGCATGCATTTTTTGCTTGTGCTTTTCTAAGGCCAGATAAATATCCTTCTCCGTAAAATTTTTATGTTTATCATGCCATTGTTGCGAGATAATATCCTGTACATACAACGCAAAAGGCTGTTCCTGCAAAAGTTTACCCAACTCTTCTTCTTCCACTGCGGTTATTTCTTTGGCAGTCCTTCTGGCCAGAAGAATCCATAACCGGTTATTTTCCCTTTTACTTTCGTCCATACCTGGTAAGGACAGGATAAGCAGGGCCGATTCCCTAAAAGAAATTTATTTTTTTAAGATTTAGATTGAGGAAAATCCTGAAAGTGGTGCAAATGGAGGCGTATAGTGAGTCCGAGCTTTTTTACTGCTATGGCCAGTTGGGCGTCCACTGTTTTAGGCGAAATACCCAGCAACTCAGCCACATCCTTGTAGGAAAATCCATCCATTTTAACCAGTCTGAAGATCATCTGACACCTGCCTGGCAACTCACTAATCGCATTCTCAATAATTTGCGCCAGTTCCCTGGAGGTAAGCCGTTCCTCTACATCAGGAATAATAGCCAGGGCATCTTTATCCAGTGTGTCAAAAGGTAAATGGCTTCCTTTATTTTTGGGCAGGGCATTAAGTGAATGATTTTTAACGCATACGTATATATATACAAGTGGGTTACTTACCTCACTCAATTGCTCCCTTTTTTGCCATAGCATAACAAAAACATCCGATACAATTTCTTCTGCCTGATGGAAAGAGCCTACTATCGCTGCAGAGAAATGTATAAGCCGTGGGCATAACAATCTGTATAGCTCATCATAATCAGTCATACCCGACTGAGTACAAACGCTATAAAATAATTGTTTGATTCGTTCCTCATTCCCCATGCAACAAAAATAACATAAACCTTACTGAAATCCAGTATCACCGGCATTAAGAAAATATTATTCATAGCCAACTAAATGCCTGTATAATAAAGCAACCGATTGTGCAATTATTCAAAGATTGCTATTGAGTACACAATAATGATTTTACGGGTCATAAACTGAATTGACATATCCCGGGGTAATTGTTCCGGCAATAAAATAAATCGTTGCTCAACTTTTTTAATCCTTTCAAGAAAATTACACTACTCCTTTTTAATCACTTCATTCTTTGTACTGAACTTCTTGGTGCTCGATACGGTTTAATTCTTTAGTTGTCATTCTATTTGAGATAAACTATATACAGCGAAATCTTGAGCAGTATTCTGAAGCTGCCTATATCCCTAATCCCCCGAATCTTCTTATTTTTGCAGGCTAATTTATAATGTTATGAGTCGCAAGGGTAAAGTATTGGTGGCAATGAGCGGAGGTATAGACAGTACCGTAACAGCGCTCATGCTCCACGACGAAGGGTACGAAGTAGTGGGCATTACCATGAAAACATGGGATTATGCCAGTAGCGGCAGCAGCAAAAAAGAAACAGGCTGCTGTAATATAGACAGTTTCAATGATGCCCGCATGGCCGCTGTAGAACATGGCTTCCCGCATTTTATTCTGGATATCCGCAGCGAGTTCGGGGATGCAGTTATAGATAATTTTGTTGAAGAATATTTAGCAGGGCGCACACCCAATCCCTGCGTGATGTGTAATACGCACATTAAATGGCGGGCTTTGCTTAAACGCGCTGATGCACTGGATTGCGAGTATATTGCAACCGGCCATTACGGTAATATTCACCGCCATGATAACGGGAGGTACTATATCAGTAAAGGGCTTGATGAAACAAAGGACCAGAGTTATGTACTCTGGGGTTTGCAACAAGACCTTTTGAGCAGAACAATGTTACCGCTGGGCAAATACCGAAAAACGGAGATTCGTCAGATGGCGCTCGAATACGGCTATCCCGAACTGGCTAAAAAAAGTGAGAGCTACGAAATATGTTTCGTGCCAGATAATGATTACCGCGGTTTTCTTAAGCGGAAGGTAGAGGGTCTCGAAGAACGGGTGAATGGCGGTCAGTTTGTAGATACCCACGGTAATATCCTGGGAGCACACAAAGGCTATCCTTTTTATACCATCGGACAAAGGAAGGGATTAGATATAGCTCTGGGAAAACCGGCTTATGTTACCCAAATCATCCCTGAAACCAATACCGTTGTGCTGGGTGATGAAGAAGACCTGAACCGCCAGCAGATGATAGTTACTAAACTAAACTGGCAGAAATATAATGGTATCCATGATGGTTTGGAAGCTATCACTAAAATCAGGTATAAAGACAAAGGTGCATTTTCCACCCTTCAGAACCATGAGCAGGGTATTTCCGTACAATTTTACAACCCGGTGAAAGGGATAGCACCCGGCCAAAGTGCTGTGTTTTATGAAGGGGAGGATGTTATTGGCGGAGGTATCATTATGCGAAGCAACCAAGATTCAACATTTTGAATCAATATACGCCGGCATAGGCCGATGGCATATTTTTCAACAATAAATAGTATATCAAAGCGTTAGCATTCCGATATTGTTTCTCTGCTTTAACACAATAGAAACGGGCAAGCATCACTTTAATACTGGAATCAATCTCTGTCGTATTATATTGCAACTATGACTTTAAAAAGAAAATATCTTCTTTTCTGCGCGGTAATGTTGATGTTATGTACACTTCCGTTCTGTAAAAAACAAACCGACAGCTTTGAAGCAACACCCGCAGCAGATTATTACCCGGTGCAGGAAGGGAAATATATACAATACCGTTTGGATTCGGTAGTGTTTACCGATTTTGACAGGGTGAGAGAAGTCCATTCTTACCAGGTAAAAGATATAGTAGATGCACAAATTACGGATAACCTGGGCCGCCCCGCTTTTCGTATCAGGCGGATGATAAGAGATACCGCCGGAATTACTCCCTGGCAGGACAATGCCAGCTTTATGGTAACTATACTTCCTAACTCGGTAGAGTATGTTGAGAATAACCTGCGGTTTATAAAACTCGTGTCTCCTGTCCGAAACGATTATTACTGGCCGGGCAACAGCTATATTTTCACCGGCACCGGTGAGAACAGCAGTAGTTCTTCCGAATCCGAATATGCCTATATGTATGGATGGAATTATACCTACGCAAATGCTGGGCAACCGTATATAGTAAATAACACCACAATTGATAATACGGTTACGGTATTGCAACAAGATCAGTCAACCGGCGACCCCGCACGTTATCCAACCAGTTATGCTGACAGTACCTATAGTATAGAGGTTTACGGCAAAGACATTGGTCTGATATATAAGGATTTTCTCCATTGGGAATATCTTATACAACTCACCCTCCAAAATTGCCGCATGATTATTCCAGGGGAACCTGTTCCCTCTCCCTGTCCGGCAAACCTCAACTGTGATTCGCTGGCAGCAACTAAAAACGGATATGCTGTTTGTGATACCCTGGCGCCTTATTCTTATAATGGTTATGGCATCAGACTCACAATGCTTGAACACAATTAGAAAAACCAATCATCCTCTATGAAAAAGATTGCTATCATAATTGCAGCATTTCTGCTGGCATCAGCGCATCAGGCGCAGTCGCAATCCGGTAAATATATTATTCAGTTTAAGGATAAAAAAAATAGCCCTTATTCCCTCAGTAATCCCGGTGATTTTCTTTCTGCAAAGTCCATAACAAGAAGGCAGCGACAACAGATTCATCTTGATAGTACCGACCTTCCCGTAAATCCGGCATATCTTGATAGTGTACAAAATGCGGGATCGGTTACTATACTCAATAGTTCCAAATGGCTCAACCAGGTGTTGATACAAACCTCTGATGCCAATGCGCTTGATCGTATACTGCAGTTGAGTTTTGTAAAGGCATCAAAAAAAATTGCGCCCCGAACATCCAGGCAGGAGCTTGACACTGAAGATAAACTGATTAAAAATACAGCACCCTCAAAAAAAACAATGGGTTCCCAGGGTACAAGTGACTATCTTAATTATGGCAGTACATACAACCAGATCAACATTCATGAGGGTGAGTTTTTACATAATAAAGGTTTCCTTGGCGAAGGAATGACAATAGCGATGCTTGATGCAGGCTTCTATCATTATGATACCAACCCCGCATTCGATAGTATGCGGCTTCAGCAACGGGTGCTGGGTACCTGGGATTTTGTGGCGAATAAAGAAAGTGTTACTGAAGAACATTATCATGGCATGCTTTGTCTTTCGACCATTGCCGCCAATCGTCCCGGAACAATGGTTGGCACTGCGCCTCATGCAAAATTTTATTTGTTCCGTACGGAAAATGTAGCAACTGAATTTCCGGTTGAAGAACAGAACTGGGTAGCAGCGGCGGAGCGGGCCGATAGTCTTGGCGTAGATTTGATCACTACCTCACTCGGTTATTCTACTTTTGATGATCCCTCTATGGATTACAGCTACGAAGATATGGATGGCAAAACGACTATATGTGCAAGAGGTGCTGAGTGGGCAGCTAAAAAAGGTATGATAGTAACGGCGAGCGCCGGCAACTCCGGAAACGCTTCATGGCATTATATCGGTACCCCTGCCGACGCAGAGCATGTAATAACCATCGGTTCTGTAGATTATAGCGGTAACCCGTCCGCATTCTCCAGTTATGGTCCTTCAGCCGACGGGAGGGTGAAACCTGATGTGGCATCGGTGGGGTCAAATACTGTGGTAGCCGGCACAAGTGGTAATCCAACATCAGCATATAGCGGCACATCGCTTGCCAATCCAAATTTAGCAGGTTTAATCACCTGTTTGTGGCAGGCATTCCCGGAGTTTACCAGTCTTGATATAAGAGACGCTGTCCAAAAAAGCGGTAACAGTTATCTTACTCCAAATGATCGTATTGGCTACGGTATCCCTAATATGCGTATTGCCTACAACCTGCTGCTGCAAAAAAGAAATGAAAAAAATATGGAGCGGATACTGGCAAACGATTGGATTAAAGCTTACCCCGTTCCATTTGTACAATCATTTAATATTATACTAAACCCACCCCAAACCTCCAGGTCAACTTTTGTTTTGTACAATACCGCCGGGAATATAGTGACAATAAAATATATTGATGTACAATCCGGTGTTTACCAGCAAATCCCTTTCACTAATCTCTCTGCAATAGCAGGCGGCGTGTACTGGCTCTCCTATACAGATGGAAAAAATTCAAGAATAGTGCGGCTCGTGAAGCAATAGGCTGATTCCTCTTTAATTTTATGTGCGCTGAGAGTTGATACCCGCGATGAGGAGATAATGATCTTCCCGGCAGATTTTGATAAGATCAATCACAATCAGTTTATAGGAAGGGCCAAGATTAAGAAAAACCTTTTTCAACCGGTATTGATTACAATGAAATAGCTACATCAGCTTTCCGCAGCAAGGCTGCAAACATGTTGTCAGCTTTAATAGTATAGCCGCAGATTACTTTCATTTGCAGCAATTCCATACCAGGTTGTTGCTTTATGCTTTCCACGATATCCTCATTTTCATTTTTAAAAACAGAACAGGTAATATATAAAAGATAACCACCTGGTTTAACAAAAGGCAGAACAGCAGTTGTGATCTTTTTCTGCAATACAGTATAATGGTCAAGTTTGTTTGCCTGCCAGTAAAACAATTGCTCAGGTGTGCGGGCCCAGGTGCCGGAGCCCGAACATGGCGCATCGCATATCACCAGATCGTATCCATTTGGGTCGGCAGGTATATCTGATTGGCTGAGGTCGGCTACAAAAGACTTATAATTCTTTATGCCCGCTTGTTTAAATCTCAGATGCAGATTAATAAGTATGCTTTCCCGGATGTCAGAAACCGTTAGTGATACATCGTTCAGGTAGTCATTTACCAATATAGACTTGCCCCCGCTTGCTGCGCAGCAGTCCCATACCCGAAGCCCACGGCTTTGTTGCAGGGGAAGCAGTAGCTCCTGCACACTTTGAGAACTATAGTCCTGCACCACTACCTCCTTATTCACATCAAACAACTCATGTGTTTTGGTATGATTGGGCAGACCTATGCCGCTGCTACCGATAGCATAGTAGTTGACACCAGAATCCTTACATAACTGCAACACTCTTTCCTTATATCCCGGCCTAATCCTGATAAAGAGGTCGGGCTGTGAGAAGAACGATAAGGCAAAATGTCGGAACGCTATTCCTTCGCTTAAAAGAGATTTCCATGGAAAGATCAATTCAAAAGGGTCACCCCCCGGGATCAGCGTACGCTGTTGTAAAAGCAACATTTTCTCATCAATGGGGAGCGTTGTACTTGCATTGAGATCCGGCGCAATAGCAGATAATGTTTCATTATGCTCCGTTGTACATAAAAAAAGAGCGGTTATAATATTAGCCTCAAGTGTATTTGTTGCAGCAGTGAAAAACATTTTCCCTGTCCGGAAGTAACAATAACAAAAATGGCTGATTTGTTTCCTGTCTCTTGATCCATATTTTTTGTGAGCCGAAAAAAATTTTTTCAGCATTGAAGCAAAGGGTTCTGTACCATTGTACAGGCGAATGATAGTTGCCGAGGTATTGAGATATGAATGGAATCTGCTCATGAATATGGATCAGAAATTACAGGATGCAAAATAAGCAGGATCACTCTGTTGTAAATAATCAGTACTGCAGGTACACTACAAAATAGATATAGCATTTAACTTCTCAAATTATAAAGCATCCTTAGTCGTTTCTTATTGGTAATAGTAATAAATGTCTGCGGAGCCGCCATTAATAATATCATTTTGCGTACCCTTTACCGGTTTCCCGGAAGAATTGTATTCATAGCTGAAAGTGAATTTGTCGGGGCCCTCAGGATTTTCAAAACTTTGTATAGAATTAGGTCCACAAAACCCCGGGGGAAACAGTCCGTCAAATAGCATTTCATTCCCAAAATTGGCTGCGGTACTTTTGTCGCTATATTGTATTTTAATCACCTGCGGTGGATCGCTCTGATCTTCAAATGTAAGAGCAACCTGCGTAATATTTCCGTTTGCATCATAGGTGTATAAAGCTTTTTGGTACTCCGCCCAGGTATTGCCATCAAATCTTATTATATGCACAGTATTGATGCGACCGTTAGCATCATAGCCATATATAATACTGTCTTTGATTGGAGGATTAGGAATATCGGGGACATCACGAAGTGCATAATCATATTTATCACCATTCAAATGTATATGATACACTACGCTGTCTTCATACATTATATTATTGTTGATCTTTGCAGTCATATATTCCACATATCTTTCCACCAGCCCGGATGCATTGCGATAGTAGCGATAGGATTGGTCTATAATATACTGGTGATTGTCATCGGGGCTGGTTTGACTAAGACGAATAAGCCGTTTCTCGCTATCATACTGTAAACTGCTTACGGAAGAGTCCTGGTTATTATTATACTTTGTTACCATTCTTATTAACAATCCACTCGTGTTCCCTGGTGTTCCTGTTGTATCATCGGGTGTTTGATCCCTTTGTTCAAATGAACGCTCTTTGCCGCAGGAAATGAAAAGCGGAATCATTAAAATTGGAATAATTCGCATTATCTGCATAACTGTTTTTTTTAAAGTAAGGTTCACTATTTATTTTAATAGAAATAACTTTTCTCACCTTCATCCCCAAATGAATACTCCATCAAAACGGGATAATCTTTATCATTATAAGTATATAAATATGCTGCCGGCTGATTGTCACTAAGTTTCACATAATTATTAGGAGTAGGCCATGAAAAAGAATACATCCCCAATGTAAAACCTTCCATCCCAAAATTCAAAGGATTGATTTTGCCATCATAAGTAATTATCTCTTCTGTTAAAGGATCACCCTGGTTTTCGTAATTTTCATTAGTTCTGATTTTTACGATATTTCCTTTTGCATCAAAATCATGCTCCCGCCTTTCTGCTTCAAAATAAGTACCACTTGCCGTATCCTTTTTAAATATCTGAAGTACTGTGATCTGGTCTTTATCATTGTAAGTATATGCCAAACTATCGCGAATAAAATCTGAATTATCATCATACTTATAGCTGTTTGTACAAATACCATATTTATAATGCTTTGAACCGGGATCGTAAACCAAATCAAACACCGTACTGTCTTTATGAGTGAAAATGTTATTTTCAAAATGCGATGTCATTATTGTCAACCGTTGTACAACATCGTTATTGTCGCGATAAATAAGAACTTCATCATCTTCAAATCTGATACCGGGACTTGAAAGTTCTTTGGTGCGGATCAATTTATTATTTGCATTATAATAGAAATCAATTATTGTCGAATCGTTTGGTTCTTCTTTATCATATTCTGCAATCCTGGTCAATAATTTTACATTACTATTATTGTTCTGGCTAGTATCTTCTGCAGGCTTATCCGGCTCTCTCGAACTTTCTTTGCCGCATGACATAAATAATATTGAACCCCAGCATAGTGTACGTATTAAAACCTGTTTCATCTTATGATATATAACTGATAAAAAATTATTGATAATAAAAGGTGTACCTGGTTACCCTGTTAAGTGGTTTTTCAGTAACAACACCCGAATCGGCTTTATTGTCTGCACCGATATTAAGAGTGGTAGTAATGGAAAGATTCTGATCGTTGCCGGTCTGATCTGTTTTTTCAAGCCTGCTCACATTTTTATTGGAAAGATTGGGAAGTCCTACCAGCAGATAATTTTGAGCTGCATTGGCGGTGTACCAAAGATAATCCGGATCCCCGTTGTATGTATATTGAAAAGAAGCAGAATGGAGTAAAAATCCGCCTTGCAAAGAAACCGATAAATACAGATCCCGCGAAGCAACATTGCCTTCAGAGTTATAGACAAAATGGTTCATTTCCGATAAAGCAGAAGTAATACCCGAACCGGGAATAGTAGTAAATGTTGCTGTAGTATCCAATTGCCCACCGGTAAAACTATATACAGTGCTATCTATAGTAGTAAATCCCGAATTAGGATCAACAGAAATTGTATAATCGTATTCCAGTGCAACCGGATCTGAATAATGCACATAAGTCCGGGTTGTGTCATAATCCACTCCCGATTTAGAGAGTTGCTCTGTTATCTGTGTGATTCGCGTGGTAAAATCTCTGGTATACCTCCGGTAAAAATGCAATGGCTCATTACCAAATTTTCCGTCTGATGTTTCCGTTTCCAGCCTGCTTTTATTGTCGTAAGTATATATCGTAGTTAATGTATCACTACCGGTAATGCCAACTGCTTTTACCAGCAACCCTCTCACCTCCGTGCTTCCGTTTTCAACACTCATTTCTTTGCGGCATGCTGTGAATAGCACCACAAAACATAATATGAAAAATATCGTTTGGAGGATTCGCATATAGGGTAGGTATTAGCCAGTTATCGCTATACTTCAAGCAAAGATTTTACAGGGTCTTTTCCTATCAGCAACATTTCGGGGTTTTCCAGCAGCTCTTTTACCCGCACCAGGAAGCTGACAGATTCCCGCCCGTCTATAATCCTGTGGTCGTAACTTAGGGCTATATACATCATTGGGAGTATCACCACCTGGCCATTTACTGCCATTGGGCGCTCTTGTATCTTATGCATACCCAATATAGCGCTTTGTGGTAAATTTATTATCGGTGTACTCATCAGGGAGCCAAATACGCCACCATTGGTGATGGTGAATGTTCCTCCCTGCAATTCTTCCATAGTTAATTTATTGTCGCGAGCCTTACCGGCAAGTTCTACTACTTTTTTCTCAATATCGGCCATACTCATACTTTCTACATTGCGCATAACCGGTACAGTTAGTCCCCGAGGTGTGCTCACTGCAATACTGATGTCTGCATAATCATGATAAACCAGTTCATCTCCGTCAATATATGCGTTCACCGAAGGCCATTCTGCTAACGAAATTGCACAGGCTTTTGAAAAAAAGCTCATAAATCCAAGACCCACACCGTGGGTTTCCTTAAACTTATCCTTATAAAGTTTTCTTATCTCCATTATCCTTGTCATATCCACTTCGTTGAAAGTGGTTAACATGGCAGTAGTGTTTTTCGATTCTACCAGGCGCCGGCTAATGGTTTTACGAAGACTGGTCATTTTCTGCCGGCGTTGGTTGCGGCTAAAAAGTTCCTGACCATCAAACGCCTTTTTACCAGGATTGGCAAGCGCAGCCAACACATCACCTTTCACAATGCGGCCAGCGGTACCACTGGCGGTAATACTTTTGGGGTCAATCTTTTTGTCGGCAATAATAGCAGCAGCAACAGGAGTTGCCTTTACTTCAGCAGGGGTGGAAGCTGCAGTTGCAACCGGCTGAGACTTCTGCTCAACAGTAAGAGCAACTGTCGCTTTCGCAGGCTGAGCCTGGTCAGGCACAGCTATATCGGTATTAATATTTCCAATTCCATCGCCTATCTTAATTACCTCTCCCTCTTTTGCAATTGTACTGAGTTGCCCACTTTCTTCAGCATTTAATTCAAAAGTGGCTTTTTCGCTTTCCAACTCTGCAATCACATCATCTCTTTTTACCAGTTCACCATCTTTCTTCACCCATTTCAGCAAGGTTACTTCGCTGATTGATTCGCCTACTGTAGGCACTTTTACTTTTATTATTCCTTTACCCACAGCTTTTGCTGGCGTTGCAGGGGCAGTGGATTCGGCCGTGGATTTTTCTGCCTGTTGTGCAGGAACCTGTGGTTTGCCATTGGATGCCGCCGGTTTTGCGGCAGTTTCATCAATAGTTGCCAATACCGCACCTATAGCCAGGGTATCGCCTTCATTGGCAGCAGTGCTGAGGATGCCGGCTTTTTCTGCATTAACCTCAAAGGTGGCCTTTTCACTTTCCAACTCCGCAATTACCTCATCGCGTTCCACATAATCACCGGTTGATTTTACCCATTTTAATAATGTTACTTCACTTATGGATTCACCTACAGTTGGAACCTTAATATCAATCATGTTGTAGTTAGTTTATTCTGAATATAACTTGTCTAAAATTAAATAGAAAATGCCGTATCTATAATTTCTGCCTGTTCCTGGGCATGGATCTTTGCAAAACCCGTTGCCGGCGATGCACTGCTTTCCCTGCTTATGACACCATAATTAATTTCGGGCAGTCCTAATTGACGCAACCCGGCATTGAGATTCATCTGTAAAAATGAAGCAGCACCCATATTCAATGGCTCTTCCTGCACCCAATACCATATTGCTTTACCATATTTGGTATAAAGTGCCGACAGTCCTTTGTATGGTAATGGATATAATTGTTCCAAACGCACCAGTGCGACATCTTTGCGGTTTTCTTTTTGTTGTCGGGCTTCCAGATCAAAATAAATTTTACCGGAACAGAAAATTACTTTTTTCACTGCTGTAGGGTTGTCAGCAAAAGAATCGTCAATGATTTCTTTAAACCTGCCGGTAATAAACTCATCTGCAAGGGAATAGCTGCCCGGGTGACGCAAATTGGCTTTGGGCGAAAAATTGATTAACGGTTTTCGGAAAGGCCAGAATATTTGCCGGCGCAAGGCATGGAAAAAGTTTGAAGCAGTGGTAATATTAGTAACTACTAAATTAAGTTCTGCACAGAGTTGAAGGAATCTTTCAATACGGGCAGAACTATGTTCAGGTCCCTGCCCTTCGTAACCATGTGGCAGCAACATAGTAATGCCATTCATCCTGTTCCACTTTTCTTCGCCCGAAGTGATAAACTGATCAATCATCGGTTGAGCCCCATTACAAAAATCTCCAAACTGTGCTTCCCATATTACCAGTGCATTTGGATTAGCCATCCCGTAGCCATATTCAAAACCTAATACACCATATTCACTCAGGAAAGAATTGAAAATTCTGTACTTCCCTGTAGCCCCCGGTATCCTGCTTAGTCTATTGTATGCTTTATCGGTATTTTCATCCCGGAGAACCGCATGGCGATGTGAAAACGTTCCGCGGCAAACATCCTGTCCGCTCATGCGAACATCTTTGCCATCCAGCAGCAGACTGCCATAAGCCAGCAATTCCCCTGTAGCCCAGTCTAGTTTCTTTTCGGTTTCAAAGAGTTTCATTTTTTCGTGAATAATCTTTTCCACTTTTCGAAGCGGGGTAAAATCCTCCGGCCATTCCATCATCGCTTTAAAAACAGTATCAAAGTGATCTTTCCCTATCCCGGTTTCGGGCGACTGATCAAAATCATCATCAGTAGCTTTGCGCAATTTTTTCCACCATTGCTCTGGTTGCTGATAGGTATAGGGAAGCGGATTTTGTTTTACTTCATCAAGACGATCCTGAAGGTCGTTCCAGAATTTCTTTTCCATCTCTTTTGCCAGCTCCTGTGCTTCAGGTTCCCCATGCTCCAGCAGGTATTTTACATATACTTCACGTGGGTTGGGATGCTTGTCAATAAGCGCATATAATGTTGGCTGAGTAAACTTAGGATCATCGCCCTCATTATGTCCGTGCCTGCGGTAGCAGACCATATCTATAAATACGTCTGACCGAAATTCTTTTCTGTATCTCGCAGCTATTTCAGCACATTTCACTACCGCTTCCGGGTCATCACCATTAACATGCAATACCGGCGCCTGCACCATTGCGGCCAGCGAAGTACAATAGTCAGAACTTCGGGCATCATCAAAGTCTGTAGTAAATCCTATTTGGTTATTGATCACAAAATGAATTGTGCCACCGGTTTGGTATCCCTCCAGCTTGCTCATTTGCAGCACTTCATATACTATACCCTGACCTGCTATTGAGGCATCGCCATGTATAAGTATAGGAAGTACTTTGTCGTAATTACTTTCATGTAATACATTAGCTCTTCCTCTTGCAAACCCTACCACTACAGGATCTACAGTTTCGAGATGGGAGGGATTGGGCATCAGCTTAAGATGCATAACCCGCCCGTCGGGTGTTTTTACATCACTACCATAACCGAGGTGATATTTAACATCGCCACTACCCATAGTTTGGTCAAGCTTACCGGTACCTTCAAACTCACTAAATATCTGATTATAAGTTTTACCCATAATATTTGCCAGTATATTGAGCCTTCCCCGGTGTGCCATTCCTATTACCACTTCCTGAGTTCCAAATTCCGCTACCTTACTTATGATTGCATCCAGAGCCGCAATGGTAGTTTCCCCACCTTCCAATGAAAACCGCTTTTGGCCTATATATTTGGTATGGAGAAATTTTTCAAACATGACACCCTCATTCAGTTTCTCCAGTATCCTTTCTTTTTTACTGAGTGGTAACGGTTTAATAAAATCCCGCTCCATTTCGGTTGTCAGCCAGTCTACCCTTTTCTGATCGCTGATATATTTAAACTCAATACCAACATGAGCTGCATAACAGGACTTGAGATGTTCGAGTATTTTTCTCAAAGAGGTGGTACCAAGACCAATAAGATTTCCGGCAAAAAAGTTTTTATCCATATCCGCCTCTGTAAATCCAAAGAATGCAAGGTCAAGATTGGCCCCACGGTCTTTGCGCATACGAATAGGATTAGTATTTGCTATTAAGTGTCCCTTGTTGCGGTACCCGAGTATAAGCCGGTATGCGCCAAGTTCCTTTTTCCAGTCTACCCCATCGGTGGTAGTATAGGTTGAGGCTGTTCCCTCTTTTTCCGCCATTCCATTGGTAGCGGTTCCATTTAGATAAGATTTGCTGTTAGCAACGGCAAAATCAAACCCTTCAAAAAATTTTTTAAAGTCCGGATCCACACTTCCGGGGTCATTCACAAAATCTTTATACAGGTTTTCGATATATGCCGGATCGGAGTTTGTGATATACGAAAAATCCTTCATGGCTATCGTTTGATAATAGAAACAAAACTACAGGTTTTTTTACCGATATCGTTATTTAAGCACAGTCAAAAGCAGGCAGTTATGCATGATTTTAAAAAAATTCAGATTAGGCTTATAACGATATTATTTTATAATAATTTTTCCTGCTAAAAACTAATCATTAAACCCGTTATTGTGACAACCAGTAAGGTTTTTAGCATATAAAATTTGGAATTTATAAGTTGTACTCCTACCTTTGCCCTCCAAAAAATTTCAAGTATGGCTAATCATAAAGCTACGAAAAAGGATGTGCGCCAGGCGAACAAACGCAGAGACAGGAATCGGTATAACGGTAAAACTACTCGTAATGCGATTCGCGACCTGAAGGCTATTACTGATAGTAAGGGGGCAAAAGAAGAACTTCCTTCCGTAGAAAGCATGATAGATAAACTGGCAAAACGCGGTGTTATTCATAAAAACAAAGCGGCTAACCTGAAGAGTAAACTGGCTAAGAAAGTAAACAGCCTCGCTTAATATATTAATTGTAATAAACTATTGAAATGCATTCCGTTGAGGAGTGCATTTTTTTTGATAGTCATGTGCCGTAAATATGATTCGCAATTATATTGATGGTAATAAATTCATTGAATTAAAATTTCCTGAACAGCCACGATGCTAACCAGAAAATTATACTTAATAATATCATTGTAGTGATTGGGAAATAGAACCTGAAGTTTTCTTTTTCTATTCTGATGTCGCCGGGCAACCTACCCAACCAGTAAAGTTTATCGTGAAAGAAATATATTATTATTCCGGCTACGAGTAGTACAGCCCCTGCAATGATGAAATATTTTCCGGCTTCTTCATTCATGTTGTAAAGATATAACACAGAAGTAGAGTGATATTTATTGGCATTGGTTTTCCGTGCAAATCAGTGCCATCTGTGAGAAACTTTTTCTCTCACAGATTTTACTGCTCCATAGAAATTCTGCCGGTGAACGGAGCGTCGCCAATGCAGCCCTATCGAAGGTATACAGCCGGTCGCCTAAATAGGGCTTGTTGTTAAACTGCCCATATATTCATACTATGCGTTGTATCCGTACAATTGATAATCTTTCAGACGGCTGGAATTAGTCAGGAACTACCCCCTTTCACAAATTTTTGAAGTATCAACTGTTATTCAGCAAGCTCTAAATACTTTATTCTACTCAAAGAATATCCGGATTGTATGATAAAACAGGCGGTTTTGTATATGTGAAGATTGCCGTTCGGAAAAACCCTGTAGCCCGAGCAGCCCTGCAGCATTGCCTTTATTGATTGCGATCTCAAGATATCCTGCTGAGTTGAAGAGTGCCAGTTTTTCACCTTCTGGCACATCAGAATAGGTTTGGCTGATTTTGTCAATCACTTCATCACGTTTGAAGGCAATTGAAAACTTTCTGCCTTTGCGCTGGGTTTCAAAAGCTTCGCGGGTAATATTTACCACTACGTTTTCGAAGTGGTCAATAAAAATGATCTGTCCTTCTATCCAATGCTCACCCAGGGTAGGCAGGAGTGGATTTTTCTCCACAATATCCAAATCGGGCAGACCGATTTTGTGCAGACTTTTACCCTCAGCTACCTCATGTATGGTTTGACCAATGAGACGGGTAATCAATAAGGCATTTGATGCTGTGGGTTTATCTATAGGTATACCTATAATAATTTCCGGTTTCCCTTTGGCAATCATGGTGAGAAGACCGTTATCGGCACATATAATATACTGGTTGTTGTAAAACGACAGCAACAGGTGATTGCTTTTGTTGTCGAAAAGATTTACAAGTACAATATGAAAACTATATTCAGGAAAATTTTTGATGGCGCTACGGCAAACATAAGCAGCCTGGGGATAGTTGAATGGTGTAAGATCGTGACTGATATCAACAATAATACCTCCAGGAACTGTTTGCAGTAATTGCCCTTTAATGGCTCCCGCCAGATAATCTCTTTGTCCGATATCTGATGTAAGTGTTATAAGGGGCATGCGGGGTGTTGTAAGTATAATTCGCAAAAATAAGCGACTGAGCCCGTAATACCAGTTGAGAATTTTGGGATGAAGTGATATAATTCAGCAGGTGAAATATACCGGCAAACGAAGATTTTTTTTAAAGTTTGGCGGGATGGGTTTTTCCCTTATTTTTGCACTCCCAAAAACGAAACAGGCAATGTAATCCAATGGAATTAAATTGTTTGTTCCTGATTGGAAAGATTCCGTAGCTCAGTTGGTAGAGCATAACACTTTTAATGTTAGGGCCCTGGGTTCGAGTCCCAGCGGGATCACCATATGGGACAAGTCAAAATTCAAACGACTTGTCCCATTTTTTTTGGGCTTCAATTCCTTGTCTATTAAGGATATAATGTTGATGATTTCATTCAATCTTTTGGTTCGATGTTGGCAACCGTCGAATACGAGATTTTCAGGGAACATCGAACCAACTACCTTTCGCTTTACTTCTACTGTACCTTCTCTATACAATGTTTCAAGCTGTGCGATGTTGCTAAATGCCTTGTTCCATAAAGGCTCTACCGTTGTTTGGAAATTTACAGCGGCCCTTAATTTTGCTTCCAGCCGATTGATCTTTTCCTCACATTCAGATTTGATAGCCCGATAATCATCGCCTTCAATATCGCCGCACAAAAGCAGTTCTCTTGCTTTTACAACCCGGTTGTTTACCTCCTGCAATTGTACCTTTAAATCTTTTTGTTCATCTCTTTCTCCACGTTCTTTTGACTTATATGTTGACGTAATTACTTCTTTGCACATTTCAAGTCTTGAAAGCGGCCAAACATATTTTTTGATTTCGTCAAACATTTTATCATTCGTGTCTTTTGCTTTGTAACGAACACCACAAGCAGAACTGCAATGATAGTAATGGTAATATTGTGTTCTCCCTTTTGATGCACTGGCTGTCAACATCCTTCCGCATTTTGGACAGATCAGGAAGCCTCTCAATGGAATGCTGTCATCGGATGTAACTTTTGTTCCCAAAATCCGTTTGCGTCCATCCAATACATCCTGAACATCATAGAAAAGGGCTTCAGAGATCAAAGGTTCATGTTGCCCCTTTGCCAACAGGCTTTCTTCTTCTTTGTATTTGGGAACAAATATCAATCCGCAGTATATCGGGTTTCGTATGGCAACCCAAAAATTATTCTTGCTGCACTTTAATCCTTTTTCTTTTGCTTTTTTCCATACCTGTTCTGTATTGAGCTTACTGCGGGATAGTTCTTCAAACGCCCACTTCATTATATCACCCTGAATTTCTTTCGGGGCAATATATTTCTTACCGTTCTCATTAACCTTGTTGGCATAACCAATGGGTGCGGTTCCCATCCAGCGCCCTTCTTTCTTAGCCCTCCGCATCCCATGAAACACATTTAACGCTCTCCGGTCATTCTCTACCTCCGGTGCAGCGAGGTAAAACGCCAGCATCATTTTATTTTCCGGAATGGAGAGGTCAAGCGGTTGTTCTACCGCCTGCGGCTCGATACCTAACCGCCGAAGGGTACTGATCATTTGGTACGCATCTCCTGCGTTACGGCTAAACCTGTCCCATTTCGTAAACAGGATAAGGTCGGTATGCCCTTTGTGTTTCCGTAAATCACCCAATAGTCCTGTCCAAGCCGGTCGTTTGAAAGTCTTAGCCGAATGGTCTTCCAAGATCACTTTCCTAACCCGGATATTGTTGATTTCACAGTATTTCCGCAAACGTTCCTCCTGGTCACGTTGCGAATAGCCTTTATCGGCCTGTTCGTCCGTACTTACCCGTACATAAAGGTCTGCTATTTTCATAACTAAAAATTAAGTGTGGTACTATGTAAAGATAAGAAGAAAAAACGAGAATGAGCAAGATTTAATAGTATTATCACGTCAAAATTTACTAAATTTGCTACATCTTTGTTTAATATTAGAAAACCGACAGGGTTCAATAAGAATTGAACGCCATGTTTAATAACTTAACAGGCTCAATAGCTTATTAGCTGCATAAATTCAAACTATTCGATATGGCCACACCCCGCGAAAGATTGGTAGAATCGCTTAAATTCCTGAAAGAATTACAGGATAACGGTGTTGTCGGTATCCATACCGATGAAATGCCCAACAGGAAATACAGGGAGATACTGCTTAAAAACGGCTTTATCCGTGAGGTGACAAAGGGATGGTACATACCTACCGACCCCGCTGAAAAGGAAGGGGAAACCACGTCCTGGTACAGTTCCTATTGGGAATTTATTGTAAAGTTCCTGAATCATAAATTTGGCGATGACTGGTGCTTGTCAGCAGACCAGTCGCTGCTTATACATGCGGGCAACAGTGCAGTACCCCAACAGTTGATGATACGTTCACCACAAGGAAATAATAACCCTACGCCCTTACCGCATAACACGTCCCTGTTCAATTTAAGGACTGGTATTCCGCCAGCGGATCAAACCATCATAACCAATGGAATCAGGATGTACAATCTGCCGGCTGCTTTGGTTTACAGTTCACCAAGCATTTATACAAGGAATGCCATAGATGCCCGCACCGCCCTTGCGTTGATAAGAGATGCTTCTGAGATACTGCCTATCCTTTTGGAAAACGGTCACACCACATTTGCGGGAAGATTGGCAGGTGCTTTCAGGAATATAAACAGGGATAAAATAGCTGACCAGATTGTTGATACTGTTAAGCAGGCAGATTACGATATACGGGAAGAAGATCCTTTTGAAACCAAACTGAACCTTAATCTATCCTCCCGTGAACGCTCTCCCTACGCCAATCGCATCAGGCTCATGTGGCAGCAAATGCGTGAGATTATTATTTCCAGCTTTCCCAAAGCTCCCGGCATACCCGATGATTCACAAGCCTACCTGAAGGACGTTGACGACATTTACATAACAGATGCCTATCACTCCCTCTCGATAGAACGGTATCGGGTGACACCGGAACTTATCGAAAGAGTAAGCAGCGGTCAGTGGAACAGTAAGGCGCATGAGGAAGATCGCAAGCAAAGGGATGCTATGGCTGCCAGAGGCTACTACCAAGCCTTTCTGCAGGTGAAGGAAACCATCACAGCAATATTGAAGGGAGCCAATGCAGGAAAGCAGGTGGATAAAGATCACTCAAAATGGTACAGGCAACTATTCGACCCAAGCGTTACCGCCGGGCTTTTAAAAGCGGCGGACCTTGCAGGGTACCGAAACCACCAGGTATATATCGGGAACTCCAAACACGTTCCTCTGAACGTGGATGCTATGAGAGATGCCATGCCCGTTCTGTTTGAACTATTGGAAGAAGAACCTGAGCCATCGGTCAGGGCAGTATTGGGTCATTTCATTTTTGTTTTTATTCATCCGTACATGGATGGTAACGGACGAATAGGACGGTTTCTGATGAATGCTATGTTGGCTTCGGGTGGATACCCGTGGACGGTTATACCTGTGGAAAGGAGAACTGAATATATGCAGGCGTTGGAGCAGGCAAGTGTAGGACAGGATATAACTTCGTTTGCTACTTTCCTTGCTTATCTGGTCAACGAGCGGTTAAAAGGGAAAATAGTGGCTAAGTTGCCCGACGCTAAGTAGAAAGGCTATATCCTATTTCGTAGTACGGCTACAGCACGTTTGCGGTGCAGATGGACACTTTCAGCCTGATAGTTCTCATTACTTCTTGCCTCTATTTCCTGTGGAGATTTCCTGCTTTTGGTCAATAAGCTGATAGCTGTACTCACTGTTGTGCGATGAAGTTTTTCACCGTTGAACGTCAGGTTATCGGGAAACAGTGTACTTACGATTTTTCTTTTTTGTATAACGGTTCCATTTTGAAACAACTCTTCTAAATGCGACAATTTGGAAATAGGAAGATCCCATAGTAATTCCATATTATCTGAAAATGAAATAGATGTTTGCAGTTTTACTTCAATATCAGTCATTCTTTCATTGGCTTCTGACTTAATAGTACGATAGTCTTCGCCTTCAATTTCTCCACGCAGCAATAATTCACGAGCCTTTGAGAGCCGGTGCTTTATCTGATCCAGTTGAGCCACCAAGCGTTTCTGATCTACCTTCTCAACACGGTTCACATCCATGAAAGTAGCTGTAATAATTTCCCGAAACAGTTTAAGTTGCGGAACATTGTGGACTTCATTCCCAATGGCTTCTATCATTAACTTGTTTGCGTCATCTGCTTTATAACGTACACCGCATTCGGAACTGCAATGATAGTAGTGATAGTATTTGTTTCTTCCTTTTGAAGCACTGCCGGTCAAAAATCTTCCACAGTTAGGGCAAATCAAATAACCTCTTAATGGAATATCATCCTGTGCAATTACCTTTTTACTTACTGCTTTTCTCTTTCTGCCGTCCAGCACATCCTGCACATCAAAGAATAGTGAAGCGGCAATAATTGGTTCATGTTGCCCCTGTACAAGTTGGCTTTGTTCCTCTTTGTGCTGAGGAACGAAAATTAATCCGCAATAAATAGGGTTCCTTATCGCTACCCAAAAATTATTCTTGCTACATTTCAATCCTCTCTCCCTGGCTTGCTTCCAGATTTGTTCTGTGTTCAGTTTGTTGCGAAAGATTTCTTCAAATGCCCATTTCATGATTTTAGCATCCTGATCTTTCGGCGCAATATATTTCTTGCCATCTTCCGTAATTCTGTTTACATAACCAATCGGAGCCGTGCCCATCCAGCGCCCTTCCTTTTTAGCACGGCGCATTCCATTAAATACATTTAAGGCCCTGCGGTCATTCTCTACCTCCGGTGCTGCGAGGTAAAAAGCCAGCATCATTTTATTTTCAGGGATAGATAAATCCAATGGCTGTTCTACTGCCTGCGGCTCTACTCCGAGATGCCTTAAAAGGCTGATCATTTGATAAGCATCCCCGGCATTCCGGCTAAACCTATCCCACTTCGTAAAAAGAATTAGGTCTGAATGTCCCCTTTGCTTACGCAAATCTACCAGCAGGTTCTGCCAGGCAGGTCGCCTGAAGGTCTTTGCGGAATGGTCTTCAAAAATGACCTTGCGTATTTGAATGTTGTTGATGTTACAATACCTACGCAGCCTTTCTTCCTGATCCCGTTGGGAATAGCCTTTATCTGCCTGCTCGTCTGTACTCACCCTGATATAAAGGTCTGCAATTTTCATAGCTGTTTTTTTACTTTACAGTCTGTGTTACGATTTCGGCATTGCAATGCCGCATACTTATGTATTGCTCAACTACTATGTTCGCCATGCTATATAAAAAGTCGAGTATAATCTGTGCTTCTTCGATATTGACATCAATTCCATCTTTACGTAAAATTTCTATCGCCTTGTCTGGAGTGATCCTCATCAACACTTCATCTTCCATCTCACACCTCCTTTTTTAGATGACAAAAGCCCATTGCGGGCTTTTGCAAAACTTTCCAAATCACTTTTCTATTTAATCGCTTCTTTCAGCAAAATAGATTTTGCTTCCCTTCATACGATTAAAAGACGGCTCATACCTTATATAGCCGTATTCGCTTAGTTCTCTAACGCATTTGTGGTAGGTGATAGCGGAGGACAATTTTGCAATGCTTAATATCTCATGACTGAAGACCTGGATTGGATTGGCAAAGCCATTCTGTATGCGATACTGTAACAAAGCCGCATAAATGCCTATATGAGTAATACTGATGCGGGCATCAGTTCCTATGGCTTCAAAAAAATCCGACAAGTAATACAGCCTATCCATTGCTCACGCCTTTTATTACCCTAATCTCATTCCGTTCTTTTTTGCGTGATTTTGTTGCTGCTGCTCATTAACCTTATGCGTCACTTTCATGGCATCCATTGTTTTATTGCCCAATGCTGTATGAAGCGTTATTTTCCTGGAATGCTCATCGTAAATATTTACTGATTTAAACTGTGGATTGGCTTCAATATAGAACCGCTGTTCATTTCCATCCTTCACAAAGCTCACCGACACACGGTTTCCATTTTTTAATTCTGATTGCAGCTTGTCTGCTTCACCTTTATTGAGCAATTCCTTTAACGGAAGCTGTTGCAAAGCCTTTTCAAGATCGTAGCCGTAGTCGGAGTGGAATTGCTTGATTCGGAAATTGCCGTTTGGGTCTTTGTCGTTAAAATCAAGCTGCATCCAAGTTCCACCGTTCTGAATGCAACGGCCGGATAAAAGATTATAGCACTCCGTGGCATTTACATTATTACCGTTACGCATGGTAAAGTATTGCTGCCGTTTTTCATCCGGTTTGGATTCATTATACAGGGTTGTTTTATACCCTTCAAGCTGGTATGCACCGGATTGATCTTTGGCGAACGATAACTGGTGATCTAACCTTTCTTTATCATTGAGGTAATAGGAAACAGGAATGGAAAATTGTTGCTGCCCAAGTTTCATCTGCTCATCAATTTTTGCAGAAAGGTCAGGAAAGCCAGCACGCTGCACCTGATGGTGCAACGCCTGGCTGTTTTGCTCTGTTTTCCTGTTATCCTGCCTTATTACGATTTGTTCCTTAACGGGTACAACTAATAACCTGCGCAACAGCCTTATCAGCAGATTAGGATAAAGCTGCTTTTCAATACGATTGCGCTCCTGCCTTAGCACTCTGAGCGCAAACCGCTCGTCCATATCCTGCGTGCCTTTATACTTTGCAGCAATACGGTCGTAGTAATCCAGCTTTTCTTTTAGCAGTGCCCTATTATTTGAAAGGCTGAAAGAAAACAGCTTGCTAAACCTTTCCTCCCTCGAACGCCATTGGTTCAGCTCTGCTTCCACTCTGTTTACAAGACTGTTATTCATAACCTGATTTTTAAGGATCAATTAAGGCATACTGTACGTCACCAGATCATAGGCATAGGTGCTGCAATCGGCGGCGTATTCCACACTGCCGCTCACGATAGCGCCGCCTATATCACTCGTGACGGCGGCAATCCACTTAACGATGTTTTTAAACTTAAAGGCCGCCGCCGGAGCCGGGGGCTGGAGCGTATTCATCCAATAATAAATGGAGTAACGTGCTACCGATGCCGCTTTAAGGGCAATTTCACGACCTTCAGGACTGAGCAGATTATTTTGCATTACCCTGCTCTCAAAGTCCACAATCATGGCTTTAATCACCGGATAGGGACTATCGCTATCCGAAAGTCGTTTGATCAATTGCACCAGCGAATCCAGGGCGGCCTTTACTGGTTCTTCATAAGGACAATTAGCTATAAGCGTTTCGATGCTTTCGTTGCTTTGCCTTACCGTCTGGTTTACTGTTGAGAAAAATGATAGGGGCGGCTCAACACGTTCCATTTCCCTGCAAAAGCGAAGTACACATCGCGTTGACATCTCTACATTAGGTGTGTCTGTAACTGGCTTGCAGTTCTGCACGTATGCCACGATCTGATTATGCCAATAGCCTATGCTATCGTAGGCATTTTCCGGGTTTTCAGGACCTGCTTCGCCAAGTGCTGATCTTAACTGCGCAATTTTATTTTCGCCTTCTGATATTACAGCTTCATTATCTTTCGTACATGCTGAAAGGCTTATTATAAATATTAGCAGCATTAATATTTGACTTCTCATTTTTCAATCTGTTTTTACGTTATAAATAGTTACCTTTTCACCATTTCAACTTCACGACTATTTATAATAGACGGGGCTACTTAGTGCTTAGCTGATGCTTTGGTTCTTTTTCCTTTTCTTAGATGCCTTCGGTATCTCAGGGCCATCATCTTCAGCAGGTGTCTGCCTTTCCTTTTTACCGTCTTGTTTAGCTGACTGGCCTTCACCTTCAGACTGCTGTTCTTTTTTCGCCTGTCTGTTATCAACCCTTTGCATACTGCTATCATATATGTTGATTGTCTTGAATTGAGGGTTAGCTTCGATGTATTGTTTTTGCTCCGCACCGTTGATCTGAAACGTGGCAGATTGCAGGTTCCCTTTTTTAAGGGAATCCACCAGATTGGATTTGTATTCCTTGTTACCTAATTCCCTGATCGGATGCTTGGATAAAACCGCTTCCAAATCGTAGCCGTAGTTTTCATGATAGTGCTTCAGCTTGAAATTGCCGTTGTTATCACTTTGTTTAAAGTCCATCTGTACCCAGGCGTTGTACACCTGTCCTTCTTTATTGGTGAGGTCTTTATTCACTGACCTTCCTTCCATCAGGTTATAGCCTTCCTTCAGGGTAATGTTGTTGCCTTTGTTGATGTAGAAGGTTTGCTCCATTGTTTCAGAGCTATTTTCCTTTTGCACTTTCACCTGATAGGAATTAAAGAAATACATATCGCTTTGCTTCGATTGGCTGAAATTCAATGTAGCGTTTACAGTATCGTTGCCATACTTCGTTTCATAGGCCAATTTAAACTCCGGGGTCCCTTCCTGAATTTTTTGCTTCAGGTCATTTTCCAACCCTTCACCGAACCCGGTGTACTTTACCTGGTCACGCAGGTATTCAAAATTTTTCTGATTCATAACTTCTGAATTTTGATTGTTACTTAATTGTTCTCTTTCTAATCTTTCGTAACGAACCGCTACCATCAGGGACACGTCAATGATGCCCTCCCTTTCAATCATTAGTTTGCTGTTCTCGGCAGCTTCCTGCATAGTCTTATATGCCGACCGTATTGCCAGAAAGTTGTAAAAGTCAATGTCGGTTGACATTTCGTAGCAGAACTCCCTAACATCGTATTCTGTGGGGAATGTGAATAGATCTTCTTTAGTTACTGGAGAAACATCATCGAGAAAGGCGACAAATTCCTCACCTTCCCAACGCTTTTTAGTCAGGTATTCAAGAATATCCTTGTAGTCGTCTTTCCTTATTTTCATAACATATCTTTTAGCGAAAACGAATAATTGAAATAGAATGGAACAGTTTCAATGGAGCGTTCAGGTTTAATTAATCGGAGCTGCCTTTACAATTTTCTTGTTCTTTATATGCAGTTCCAGATGCCTGCCGCCGTTCTTCTCCATCATTTGAACTGCGAGGTACTTCTTATCAGGAATAGTAAATTTGGGTACAATAAAAACGATGGTAGTATCTGACTGCCCGATTACTTTGGTCGTATTGTTATGTACAAGTACGGGTACTATTTCTATCTCCTGCGTAGCAGTTCTTTTACTTTTCTTTTGGTCACGGATGTAAAGCCTGAGCTGGTCAATATCATAGTTGATATTTGTTTCATTGGCAATATTGAAGCACATCAGCATAATGTCATCATGGATAAACAGGCCGTTCAGTTTAAGACGAATGCCGAAAGTTTCATCCTTTATACCCCGTATCTTTTTCTTCGATTCAAAAGCCATTGAAGCGTAATTCTCCATTTGTTCCTGGTTGATACTTTCTGAAGGAATAGAGATGGTGTTTTGCTTTGTCAGACCCGCTAATGAAATATTGAGTATAGTAGGCTGTTCAGCGTAATCAACCAGAAAGGATGTGAGCTTTCCGTCAGCAGTAATGATGCTGATATTGGTTTGAGGAAAGCTATCTTTTGCGGCTTTTATCTGCAAGATATTTTCTACTCCCTTCGCTTTTTGAGCCAACACATCCCTGCTTCCTATATCTACACTGACAATAGAATAGGGAAAGATAATGTTGGTTGTTTTGGAGAAAGCAATTGCCAGATGATATGATTCAATTGCTTTTGTTTGCCAGGCTGTATTTGTTTGCGCCTGCGCTTTGAAAGTTGTAATAAGCAGGAAAATTCCCATTACCATTACTGCACTGATCTTTTTCATCTTTTGGAATTTTTAAGTGATTCAAATATTTAATTGGATTGTTTTTGCTTTTCGTCACGTAAAAGCACTTGGTAGCCTGCTTTTACAGTTACTTTAATCAGCTTGACTTTTTTGCTGAACAAAGTCTTTGCAGCTTCTATACCTGCGCTTGCAGCCTGCGCTCCCCACGAAGGGTCAAGTGAAGTCAAGCCGATGGTTTGCATAGACCGGTCTGCGGACTGCTTTGCAACATCCCTGGTAATTGCACCGGGAATGTAAATGCCATCCAGTCCGTCCATATCGTACACCGCTAATTCAACTGGAAACAATGAATTATTATACCGCACACTGGTAATCTTGATACTTAATCTTTCACCACGGAGCGAAGCGATACCATATATGAAGTTGTCTTTAGGAATACGAACCCCGTTAATGAATACATCATTTACCAATCGCAATTTGACAGTGGAACCATCAACGATAGTCTGCGTTTCGTGTATGACCGCTTTTATGGCGTTCTGTGAATCTTCGATAGCTGTTGCACCAGTGAACGAATAGAAGCCATTTGTTGAACCACCCGCAGGCAGGTCGGTGTTGAGCAATGTGATGTTGTTTTCTTTTGTTTTTGACGATACTGCGAATACCTGCCCTTTGTTTGCCTGGGAGGTCTGCTTCAATTTTTCCTGTACACGTTCAGGATATTGCACATCAAGTATCTTATCCAGCATTCCATTCAGTTGCTTCATTTCGGGATCTTCGCCAGCAGGTTGATTCATCATGTTCATCATTTGCTCCAGCCTGTCCACGTCTGACGAATTAACGGTTGCACTATTATTATTACCTCTGCCGGGAGTACGTTGATACATATCATAAGGATCATCTTCCATAGAAGCAGGTACAGGCTTGCTCATCTCCCTGTCAAGCTCTGCCAGCTTTCGATATATCTTGTCCGTATGGGGATCATTACCCCCACGTCTACCGTAAAGAGAAGTGTTCAGCCCTCTTTCATCGGCAGGTAGTTGAAATGTGTCTTCTTTCCCTGACAGGTATTCATCCGTATCTGCTAATCCAATGTTCTTGTAGTTGGGATCATTCTTAACCAGTTCAAGAAATTTGATTGAATCCAGTTGCGCCTGATCGTAGTAACTCATTTTATCCATCGGCTTGTCATCTTTCAGGTTAGCGTCCGGCAGGTTAATGTTGAAGCCTTTTTTCACTGCTGCCTGCGCTTCAACTTTTTCAACTTTGCCACCGCCAAGCGCCCAGAATATCATGGTCATAAAAGGCAATGCGAGCATTGGCAATACCAGTAAGAACCTGCGCTGCCTAATCATTTTCGGAGTTTTCACTTGCTTTTCCATTTCTATTTTTGTTTTAATTGTTGATAATAATTTTCAATAAACCTCACACTATCCATCAGTCCCGGACGATGGTTATTGATGCTGTCGTACAGGGCTTTTCCAGAAGGACTTCGCGCCAGGCTATCCATATACACCCTGAACTTTTTGATGCGGCTGTATTCTGCCTCCGATACCTCGGCAGCGTCTGTTTTTGTTTCTCCTGTTTCAGTAGCGTGCTTCGGTTTTTTAATCGGCGTTATAGTGATTGAATTGCCTTTCTTGCCCGTAAAAGCGTTCACCGCCAGATAAACACTGTATGAACTGGTGAACATCACAAAGAGCGCAAGCAGCACGAGCCATGTACGACGTGAGAATTTCTCCGTACGCTTCATCATCCAGCTTGCCCAGCCACCCTGCAAACGCTTATAGCCTGCCTCCATGCCTTTGCTAATCGCATTGGGCTTAGCTTCGGTATTGCCTTCTCTTCTTTTAGGAAATAGTTTCATGATCTTTATTTTTATTGGCGCCTGCTTACTGTTTTTAAATCCCTGTTGTCAATCGTACTCCATCGTTCAATGAGAAAGCCATGCGGGTTATTGTCACTCCGTGATACATTTCGCAACGCTCCATCGGTTACCAGGCTGCGGGTTGTAATGCTGGTAGGGCGTACAATGCTTTGTGTAGCGTAGCACCGGAATTTGTAGGGATACTCGTTTATATCTACCGCAACACTATCCACCACAATAGTCTGATTGACGTTGCCGGAAATAAGCCCGGCGTAATAGCCATTTTCTTTCAGATCATCGTAAGCACGTTTCGCACTTCCATCGGCCAGGTATAATGCTTTAGTGATATTTGCGGTAATGGCTTTGTCGTCAGGGTCAAGTGTGAAGAACAGCTTGTGAAATGTTTTTACGTGATCCTTTGCCTCAACAGGTATGTTATCTTTTCGCTCCGAAGCGTAGGCTTCCAGTGCCTTGCCGTTAGCGAGAATGTATATTTTGCTTTGCATCTGCGATACCAGACTGAAACTTTTGTACAATGCAAAACAGCAGATCAATACACAGCCGATGATCACCACCAGGGTAAAGCTCCTGACGTGCCGGAATGCTGTATCAATATTTTTCATCTTTTTGAACATATATCCTCCTTTAGATTATTATGAATTGCCTTTTAGTTTATCGTTCATGTAACCAGAGTTTCCGCTACTGCTATCGCCGAAATAGGGATTAGATGAACCACTGCTTGCCATACCTTGCGACATGCGGTTTGCTGCACTGCCCATAGCATCCACAGCCATGCCTGCACCCGCAGATGCAGTGTTCACTACGGTTCTGGAAGAACTGCCGAATAAGCTGGTGACCTTATGACCTAATGCGCCACCGCCACCAGCGTGAACGATATAATTAGCCACGGAGGGAACGGTAAAGTATCCGATGATGCCAATAATCATGAAGACCAGGTAGGCCATATCCGTTCTGCTGAAGAATGTATCGCCGTAGTCTTGCACCTGCGATATATCCAGCTCCAGCATCTTTTCCTGTATTTTACCGATAATGCTGCCGAAGATGTTTGCCACGGGCAACCATAAAAAGATGTTGATGTATCTTGCTATCCAAACCGTAAGCGTATGCTGAAAACCGTCGAATACTGCAATCCCGAACACCAGAGGCCCTAAGATGGCCAGTACGATTAGCTGAAACGTTCGTAGCGTATCTATACACAGAGATGCCGCTTCAAAGAGTACCCTTAACACTTCGCTCATCCATTCTTTTACAGAGTTGCGGAAATTGTAAGAGGCTTTAGACATGGCAAACTTGATGTCATTGCCAATGCCCTCGAAAAAGCCTTCCTCTGAAGGGTCTTCGTTATCATGCGTGTACTTATACCATTTATCCCTGTCGCCGCTGCCACTTTCGCCCACATACATTTGCCATACATCTGTTTTCTTGATGGCTTCTTCTTTTTTCTGCAAGAGAACTGCAATAGCCTTATCGGAACCTTCCACCATAGCAGCGGTTGCAGTTACCGTAGGCTTCATCACACCGTTAATCACACCAAGAACGACGGTTGGAAAAAATAACACGCAGAAGCCAATCACGAAGGGACGAAAGAGCGGATAGAAGTCAATAGGCTCTGCTCTTGACAGGTGTCCCCATACACGGGAGGCGATATACCACATAGCTGCAAAGCCTGCTAATCCTTGTCCTACGCCGATTAACTGGCTGCACAGAGGCATCATCTCATCATACAGTTGCTCCAGTACACCATGCAAGCCTTTCATTTCATCGGCTATTCCCTGCGCATGGCTTATAAAAGGCAATATCAAACCCACTGCCGCCAGCCAGACGGCCTTTCTACACTTTGCCATATTTATCTGTTTAATTGTTTAACCCATAGATTTTTCGGATGGTCTGTGCGTCGTTGCGCTCCTTCGCCCTTTGCACTGCCAGTATTGTAGTATTGTTATTAAAATGCCGTAGGAACATCAGTTTATCCTGCATGTCTGCATATATCCGGTCAATGGCCTGCAAGCGTTCATTATCGCTCATACGAGCTTTGCCTGCCGTGATTACCGTAAGCAACTCATCGAGGTTGCGCAGACTTTCTTTAAACAGATTATCATATACACGACCCAAATAAGCCAGCTCATCTGCATTGAAATTGTTGTCCTGCCGGAAGCGTTCATAAGCCTTACGGTATTCTTTAACCAGAATGATCTGGTAATTGGTAATGTCTGCCACACGCCGGTAATTGCGTACAGCCGGACTTACTTCCATCAAGCCATCAAGAAAAGCCTTATGCAAGCTGAAGTTGCCTTCTGAAATATTCTTGATGGTGTTATATCCTCCGCTAAGGATTTCGTAGCCTTTCTTCATGTCGCTGAGGATTTGCTTGAATTGCGCCAGCTTCTCAATATTGAGTATGAGCTGCGCTATCTCATCTGCCTGCGCAGATGCACGAAAGGCAGGCAATATGCCCAGGAAGGATAGCGATATCATTATGATCAGCTTTTTCATAGTTACTCGTTTTTAATGCCCTGTAATACACGGCTGGTTTGTACATCTGTTTTTTCTTTGATCCTGGATGCCGCAAGCGATTTTGCATCGTTGGAAAAACTTTGCGAGAAAGTGTATTTGTCCTGCATGTCCAGATACAACTTATCAATCCTTGCTATGCGCTCATCGTCCTTCATTTCCAGTTTGCTATCTGTTGTAATCGTAATCAGCTCGTCCAGACTTTTATCACAATCGTCCAGCAACCGACCAAAGACCCTTCTGATGTAGGCCAGCTCATCATTGCTAAATGCATCGCTGCTGTTAAGCCTGCCGTAAGTGCGGTTGTAGTTTTGTACAATTTTTATCTGTAAGGCGATTATATCGGCAACCTTTGCGTACCGCCTGATCTCCGGGTTGACGGACTTCAAGGAATTGAGGTAATCTGTGTGCAGGTTAAATTCTCCTCTGGTGAAGCCGCCGATAGTGTTCAACCCTTCTTTGGCTATGTTGTAGCCCTTTTTAGCATAGCCGATATATACCTGAAGAGCTGCAATCTGCTGAAGCAGGTATTTCTTTTGTGTCTTCTTTTGCTGAAACCATTCTGCAAAAGTTTGTGCTTGCAGGTTACTCCCTGCCGACACAACCAGCAATAGAAACAAGAGTATCTTTTTCATACGTTCTGATTTAAGGAAGTCCATATAATTTTTTTACTGCCTGCACTTCGGTTTCGGTTTTAGCACGCTGAAGGCTTAGTAAAGTATTCTGCCTGTTGAACTGCACCAGATCCGAATAATTGACATCTACCTGGTCGGCTGCGTTGTTAATCAGCTCCAGCCTTTTGGCATCGCTCATTTTTGTAGTGAAGGATTTTATGATGAGGCTGATCTGGTCAATGTTCTTCAGGCTTTCGTCAAGAATGCCTGAATACACTTTTTCCATGTAAAAAATTTCCTCTACAGTAAAATGACTGTCCTGCCGGATCAGCGACCATGAGCGTTTGTATTCATCTACAAGGCGTAATTGTTTCTTTGTAATATCCCGGATGCGCTGGTAGTAGGATATAATGGATTTAACTTTAGCCAGTTCCTCATAGTATTTCCGGTATTGCTCTTTTTGCTTTTCCGTCCAGTCCGAAATCTCATCCAGTTTTAATTTGGATAAAGTATTCTCTAAGGTTTTCTGAGCGTTTTGCAGCCATATCGTTTTATTCTGCAATCGCTGAATTTGCAGGTCAATTGCCTTGATCACTTTTTTGACGGCAGCTTTTACTACAACCCAAACCACTGCGTGGCTTTGTTGCGTGGGTGCTACCACCAGTAACATGGTAGCTAACATTGTGATGAACCATATCTTTTTCATGCCTTATAGATTTTTAATAAATAATTCAATCGTTGTCTTTCCCTGCTCCGTCAGTGCTTCGAGGTACAGTGATTTTGAAACTGTCTCGAAAACGCAATACCGATCTCCGCCTATTTCAATGAGGTGGCCGTTGGAATGCCAACCATAGGTAGCCAACCATGTTTCTTCAGATTCAGGAGTGTTACTTACATATTCTGTTCGAGTAACCTGGTAGAAGCTGCCACAGGGCTTTATGGTAAGGGTGGCATCTACTCCTGCAATCTTTTCATTTTGCGGCGGCTGTCTTACATATATGCCTTCCATCATAGAGAGCGTAGCATGGTGCTGCCTCCCGAAGTGAAGTATCATTTTAACGGCTACGTGTAGGTCATATATCAGTTTATTCAGTTTCATTGAGTAGATGTTTAGCTTTTATTTCTTATTTCTTCTGCCATTGCCGCAATGCCTTTGCGGATGTCGCCATCAAACTTTGCAGCATATTCCATCAGTTTTACCTTTTCTGTTTGCTCGGTAGTATAGGCGAGATATTCCTCCAGGCTTACTTCTGTACGGTACACTTTGCTTAGCATACCTCCGAGGCTGATGAAAACCTCCTTGTATTTCTTGGTGGGATCATTAGCCTTGTTAACGGACAGCACCAACGCCTTTTCCTTTTCTGTTAGTCCCAACAATTCCTGTATCTGGTCAAACTTGTTCTGATATTTACTTTGGTCAAGCAGTATCTTGCAATCGCTGTTGTTAATGATGGCCTGCTTTACCACCGGAGAAGAAATAATATCTTCCACTTCCTGCGTTACCACTATCGCTTCTCCGAAAAATTTCCTTACGGTTTTGAATAAGTATTTTATGTATTCGGCAAAGCCTTCTTTCATGAGAGCTTTCCAGGCTTCTTCAATCAATATCATTTTCCGGATGCCCTTCATCTTCCTCATTTTGTTGATGAAGACTTCCATGATGATGATCGTTACGACAGGAAATAAAATCGGGTGATCCTTGATATTGTCCAGCTCGAATACTATAAACCGTTCCTGTAATAAGTTCAGGTTTTCGGTTGCGTTGAGGAGATAATCAAATTCGCCACCTTCATAGTAAGGGCGAAGCACGTAGAGGAAGTTATTTATATCAAAATCCTTTTCTTTCACCCGGTCACCTTCCAGCACCTGCGTGTACTCGTCCCTCAGAAAAGCGTAAAAGCTGTTGAAGCAGGGAAACACTTTGGTATTCTTTTCCAGATAGCTGTAATAACCTCCGATAGCATTGGACAAGGCTACATACTCACTGCGCTTAAATTCCTCATCATCTTTTTTCCATAATGCCAGGAGCAGGGTTTTAATGCTTTCCTTTTTTTCGGTATCAAGGCTATCGCCTTCGCCTATAAAAAAGGGATTGAAGCGGATGGGATTGTCTTCACTATAGGTAAAATAGTAGCCATTCACCATATCGCACAGTCCCTTGTAGCTGTGCCCTACGTCCACCAGCACGATATGCGTGCCCTGCTCGTAATAGCTGCGTACCATGTGGTTGGTAAAAAAGCTCTTACCGGAACCACTGGGGCCAAGTATGAATTTATTCCTGTTTGTGCAAATGCCCATTTTCATAGGCTCATCGCTGATGTCCACATGAACAGGTTTGCCGGTGAGCCTGTCACCCATGCGAATACCTACGGGGCTTACTGAAGAACGATACCCCGTTTCCAGGTTCAGAAAGCAGGTAGCCTGTTCCGCAAACGTGTCGAAGGTGTCGTTCATGGGAAAGTCTGCGGCGTTACCGGGAATACCCGCCCAGAATATCTGCGGTGCGCCGATAGTTTCCTGTTTCGCTACTGCATCCATCTGTGCCAATGCAGAGGACACCATATTCTTCAGGTCCTTCAGTTCTTCCTTGTTATCTGTCCATACCAGTACATTGAAATGCGATTTAACCGGAAGGCGCTGTTGGCTGATTGCTTCGTTCAGGAAATCATTGGTAGCGTCCCTTGCAATCAAATTCTCCCTGCTGTACGCCGAAAGGGATTGCAGCCGTAATCTTTTGCTTTCCAGCTTTTGAATGGCTTTTTGCGCATCTTCAATAAAGAGATATTGATTATAGATGTGATTGCAGGGTAGAAGTTGTCCTAACGTAGAAGCAAAGCCAACGCTGAACTTTGTTTTATCGGTACTGTATTTGTCGTAATTGATACGGCTACCGCACAGTGCAGGAAGATCTGCGGCATCTCCCAGCGTATAGAGCTGACAATACTTGTCACCCACACGCATTCCTTCATCAAAACTGATGTCAGCCATCAGGAAACTATCGTTTCGCTCGGACAGATAGCAATACTGCTCTATCAAACCCATCTTACGGCTATGGCTCCGCAGCTCTTTTTCTTTAAGCCTTGTCAGCTTCACGAAACCGCTGTCTTCCATAATGCGCTTGAACTGACCCGCACTGTCCAGAAAGTCCTGCAACAGTTGCGGCTTTAAAGTTTCTTCCGGCACTATGGATTTGCGCAGGAGGCTTGAAAACA
>JAFDXG010000101.1 GCA_018268105.1 Bacteroidota bacterium
AACCGTTAGCAGTAATGTTAGGACGACCAATAACAAACAGACAATTACGAAATTGAAAACAGCAAATTGGACAATATCGACACTTGTAATCTTGACAAATATTTACTTTTTGCCATTTAGTTTCGTGACAATTAAATCAACTGGTGGAGCATTTGGTTACGGACTTTTAATCTTACCAATTTCACTTTCAATAAACCTTCTACTTATATCGGCTGGACTAACTTTCAAGACAAAGTTTAATAACAGAATTGAACTACTTATTATTAACGGACTTGGACTGCTTTGGTCATTGTTTTGGCTTTGGCTATTGTTGACAACACCTAAAATGGACTAATAAATATTATGGTAGCACCAGACATTTTACCGCTTTTGATTTTCACCGCATTTGTATTATTGGCGTGTCCCGTTCTGACAACTATATTCATTTACTATCGTCTTGGACTGTCATCAAAACCGACAAAGCAAAAAGCATTTATTTCTTCTCTCTGTTTTTTATTGACACTTTCAATTATGTTTATTCTTCAAAGACAATTTCCTTTTTCAATTGGAATTTGGTTTGTGTTATATTTCATAGTTATTGGCATATTGACAATTGCTGAATATAGAAAACAAAAGAAAAACACTACTGCTAACAGCGGCTTGCCAAAAGCGGGGGTGAAGTGGTAACCGAAAGTTTAGTGCATTTAATTAACTTTACTGCCAGCCGACAGTTGGTCGCTCCGAAACCCCGCCTTCGGCAAGCCGCAACCCGTTGTGCGTCACCTTACGAGCGACCAACCAAAACGACAGAGATAGTAAATAAAATATGAAAGCAAACGAAACTAAGGTTGACAAATTCATGGCAACAAACGAAACAACTTTCGCCATACCTGTATATCAAAGAAATTACGATTGGACACTTACACAATGCAAACAACTTCTTCACGATATTATTGAGACAGGCAAGAATGATAGAACAACTGCACATTTTATCGGTAGTATAGTTTATGTTCACGATGATGTTTATACAGCATCAGGACTGACCGAGTTGACCATTATTGACGGGCAACAACGCTTGACTACAATTACCTTGATTTATATAGCCCTTTATCGGCTTGCCCATGAACTTGACAACAAACAGCTAGTAAGTCGAATTCATAAAACATATTTGATAAACGAATTTGCTACAGAGGAAGAAAAACTAAAGCTGAAGCCAACTGAAAATAATAAAGAAGCTTTAAGATATATTCTGAACTCAGCAGAAGGAGAGGAATTTAATAGTTACTCAAAAATCATAGAGAACTACAATTTTTTTAAAACTACAATAACTACAGACAATTATGAAAATGTTCTGAAGGGGTTATCAAAATTAATTTTTGTTGATATCGCTTTAGACCGACAAAGAGACAATCCCCAACGGATTTTTGAGAGTCTTAATTCGACAGGACTTGAACTTTCGCAAGCTGACTTAATAAGGAACTACATTTTGATGGGGCTTTCTCGAACCAATCAGGAAAAAGTTTACAAAAATTATTGGGAAGTCATAGAACGATTAGCCAAAGATGAAACTTTGAACAAAACCCGTGTTTCTGAATTCATACGAGATTATCTGACATTGAAGAATAAGGAAATTCCTAACAAAGGAGATGTATATATAAAATTCAAAGAGCAGTATCCTACCACAACAATTGACAATTTGGAAGAAGTGCTTAAAGAATTGAAGTCGCTGGTTAAGTTTTATAACAAACTCACAAACCCAAAAAATGAAATCGACAGAGAAATAAGAACACAGCTTGAATACATAAGTCGCCTTGAAATTAATGTTGCATTTCCTTTCTTAATGAAGGTTTATGAAGATTATTCTGAAATCAAAATTGATAAATCAACTTTTGTTTCCGTATTAACACTGGTGCAATCCTTTACTTTTAGGCGCTTTGTTCTTGGCTTGCCAACGAACGCTTTGAACAAGATATTTATGTCGCTTTACGACAAAGTAGAATACAACAACTATATCTATTCAATTCAAAAAGCACTTTTATTGCGTTCAGGTGTTCAACGTTTTCCAAGAAACACAGAAATAATTAATGCCCTGAAAGAAAAAGACGTTTACAACATTAAGCCTAAGAACAGAACATACTTACTTGAACGCCTTGAAAACTATAAGAATAATGAACCTGTTGTAATTGATGGAAATCACGACATAACGATTGAACACATTTTCCCTCAAAACCCAGACCCAAAATGGAAACTGGATTTGGGTGCGGAAGAATACAATTTTATCAAAGAAAATTATCTCAACACAATAGGAAACCTTACTCTTTCAGGTAATAACGGAAAATTGGGAAATAAATCGTTTCTAGAAAAGCAGACAATGAACGCTGATAACAAAGAACAAGGTTATATTTTCAGCAGACTTTGGCTAAACAGAGAATTGAAAACACTTAAAAAGTGGGATAAATCTACTATTGAGGCAAGAGCAGAAAATATTGCCCAACGTTTTCTCAAAATTTGGGAGCTTCCCGACATTGATATTGAAGAAAACAAAGAAAGCGATGAAATAAATATATTTGACGCAGACGACCCCAAATTCAAAAAGTTAGAATATGCGATTTTCTTCGACCAAAAGCTTGAGGTTACGCAAGTTGCCAAGCTCTATATTGAAGTTTTCAAACAACTTTTTGACTTGCAACCTGAAACGTTTTTCACATCAGAATTAGGTGAACGTATTAGCTTGACAAAGACACCTGAATCAATTGGTATTAGACAAGCAGTTCCAATAAACGACACTTACTTTATTGAAGCGAACATTGACAATATTGGCAAATTTGACAGAATAAAACAAGCCCTTACAGTATTTGGATTTGAAGACGAACTGTCAATTAAATATGCAGACTAAAAGGCGAACGCACAACAGGAGTATTGCCAATAGTGGGGCTTGACGGAAGAACAATGAGCAGCGGTAATTCTACTGTACTGCAGTTCGGGGCTTGACGAATAAAGCCCAGCTTTGGTACTTATTATTTATCTTTAGCAAAAAGCCAGGCAGTGGTTCCGACGGACGGAATTCTATTTCCCCACCATCGGCAATACCTGTCCGTTAGTTGCAAACCAAAATTGCTGGTGTAACGATCAGAAGTTTGCTTGACAATTTTCTGGAAGAAATACAATATCAGTTTTTTATATTGTATTGGTA
>JAFDXG010000102.1 GCA_018268105.1 Bacteroidota bacterium
AGCTTCTTTTACATGACTCCTTCTATTCCTGCAGCAACTCATTAATTTGTTTCTCCGCCTCCGCTTCCATGCTTGGCCCTGGTGCAGATGCTGAAGCGATACGTCCATTTTTATCAATCAGTACATAATGCGGCACACCGTGAACTTTATAATTTTTCGCAATCTTACTGTTCGTGGACCCGTTGCTGTCTATAAGTTGTATGCCTTGCATTTTCATTGCTGCTACCTTTGCCAGCCATACATCTACTTTTGTATCAATTGATATCGTGATCATTTCAACATCCTTATTCCTGAATTTTTCTTTGAGACGTTCCATGTAGGGTATTTCTTTAAGACAGGGTCCGCACCAGGTTGCCCAAATATCCAAATACACAACTTTTCCCTTAAAATCTGAGAGTTGTACCGTTTTTCCTTTAGTATCAGGCAGCTTAAAAGTGGGCGCAACAGCGCCCTTCGAAAGAGTGCCTATTGAGGCTAACTGGCTTGAATATAATTTTTCAATGGCAGGTAGAAGATCTGTATTGAATTTTTCCTTTCTGAAGTCCGTAATAAAATCATCTGCTCCGGCCAGTTGCATGGGGTATTCTACATAGTTATTGATCCTGTAATACAGGTTATAGGCAAGCAGTCTTGACCGGTACTGGCTTTCTTTGAAAATATCTTTTATGATCTTATTTTCTGTAACATACTCATCCATATCTTTTAGGGCAGTGTCTTTTTCTATAGCATGCGTGCGCAATATCCTGATCAGGTTATTCATCATCATGATATCCGTTATGTTTGCAGAGCCTATGTTGGGATTATTAAAATTCACTTTATCAAGATACTTCAATGTACCATCTCCATTTACTTCCGCTGCTCCCTGGCTTGTTATAAAGTTAGCTATGCTCTTCATTATGGTTGCGTCCTCACTGTATTTTACCATTATCCGGTATAGTTTATATCTTGTGATTGTAGACAGGGTATGAATATCTTTTATTAGCTGTTTTTGGGGATGTGTAAACGTTGAAAAAAAGTCTTCTGAACGATCCAGTACGTATTGGGTTAAGGTATTATAGTCCGGGGATGTCCCGGAAAATTTCTCCCTTATTTCCGCCTCAAGCCGGATCAAAAATGTATTATAACTTTCGGCTCCGCCTTTTATTACCAGGTGCTTCGTGTCTTTTTCAATAAAAATGGTATCCCCGGGGAAACCAATTAAAAAAGGGGTAAAGGTGTCAGGATCTATTGTTCGAAGTTTGAAGTATACCGGTGCTGACGATTCGAATTTAAACTCAGCTTTATTCTTTTTTAGCTGAAGCGTATCTGCGATATAGGTGAGGTCTTTCCAGTACCCGATAACTATCTTTTTCCCATATCCATTCACCGTAGCCTGTATAGTGATTTGCGAATGAGCCATTGACGACCAGAGCAGGCATAATACGAAATATACTTTCTTCATAGACGAACTGTCGTGCTGTTTTTCCTTTTTTAAGAATTTGCCACCGTAAACGTCACAGGCTGTTTCCTGTAAGAAGTGACTTTTATACCGTTTTGCATGGCGGGATTCCATTTAGGTCCATTGTTAATAGCATTTATCACTATTTCTGCGAGCTTTGTTCCCTTCATGGTAAGCGCTTCCGCCTCCCTGATACTTCCGTCTTTATCCACTATGAACTGAATAAGACATGTGCCCGATTTGCCTTCTTTTTTCAGATCATCTATATTTTTATTCAGCGTATTGTTGATGTATTTTACCAGGGCGTTTGCTCCGCCGGGAAAGCTGGCTTCTACTTCCACTTTGTGAAAAATGATATTGTGACCTCCCCCGGAGGAGTCTGCAGCCTGCCTGGCTTTGGTTTTGATTTCTATAACACTTCTGCGCCCTTTTTCGCCGTATTTTTCAACAGCATCCCAGTTCCTTAAAACAGTTATACTCTCTATAATGTCAGAATTTATTTTCTTTATTTCGCTGGCAGGCATTTCTACGCCGTCAACAAAAAGCAATACAGAATCAGGCTCTGAGCCTTTCACCAGGAAGTTGGATTCTGGGCCTTTTATCAATAAGTTGGCTGGTGCCGGTGCTGTTATACCTCTTTTTTCTGCTTCCGCCCTGGTTATTTTTTCTGCTTTATCATTTTTATAAATGATGATAACATAATCATCTTTTGTGAAATCTATGGATTTGATATTGGCAGGCAATGTATCCTTTCTTGCTGTTGCACTTCGTGTGGCTGCGGTAAAAACAATTTGTTCAGCATTTCCGGCAGGCTTTTTATTATCACCGCCGCTACGGGGTTCAGAAGATTCGAATGAAGACGTACCGGTCGCGGCGTTTTCTGCTTCTTTGGCAAAACGCTCTACGGCCCTTAAAATGTCTTTAGCTATTTTTTCCTGGTTGGATGGGTTTGAAATAAAAGCCAGGTCTTTTGAATTGTTGATATAACCGCATTGAATTAAAACCGCCGGGTAGTTAATATCAGGGGCATCCAGCACCCATATCCCTTTTTCTTTGCGTTGTTTAAGATCAGGGGCAACAGTATAGGTCTGTGCTATTTCTTTTGTTATTAAACTACCTAACAACCTCGACTGCTTATCTAAAGAATTTTCTTGTCTCGAAACATACAAATCAAAGCCGGA
>JAFDXG010000103.1 GCA_018268105.1 Bacteroidota bacterium
CTTGTTTTGTATTTAACCAATGCGCTGTCAAAAAAGCTTTTTACAATGTTAATATCTTCCTTGTTTTTTAGCCTCTGGAGATGCTGATACTCTACGTACTTTATGGCCCTCAAATCAGTTTCAATTTTCCAATATTGGTTGAACAGAACAAGCACATTGGATGCCTGGCGGTATTGGGGCGTATTACTGTAGCCGGAAATATCAATACCTTTTGCCAGTTGACTGTCTGTAAACCTCGCAATAAAAATTGAATCTATCATTAAACGATACTGACCTTTTTCAAGTCCCCTAACCTGTATTGTTTCGGTATTCAACTGCTGTGTAAAGTTTACCAGGGAATCAAGTTTGATTTCATCGGGGGCAGGAAAAGGCAGTGCTTTTCCTACACTGCTAAACGAGACAGAATTTTTTGTCTCAAGTACATTGTCTGCCGCTGCTCCAGATACATTAACCTGTTGCAGGTTTCTTCTGTCAATCGAAATTGTAGAAACAACAGAAGTATGCAACTGGGTATGCAGGAATTGATAGGCCATTACAAAGTTCCCATAGTATCCGGGATGGGAGCGATCGTTGCTTATGATAGTGGCGGTTATGTCTTTGCGTTGAAGCCTTTCATTAATTTCTTTGGTAATGCTCCAGTAATCCACCAGCAATAATCCATATTTTTGGGCGGCATTTATCAAAAATTCGCGGCATTTCCCCAATGCATCATTAGCGCCAAAATAATTCTCCTCTCTTAATTGACCGGTTTGATCATAGATGCAGGGAACTTCGAGAATTACTTTAGTTTTGGCAGCCAATAATCTTTCAATGAGCCGGGTCATGTTTTCGTAATATGTATTCAATGCTTCCTGTTTCTTCTTTTCCAATCCGGGCAAATGCTTATTGGCTTCTGAGTATAGTGTTTCATTTACATCATTGCTTCCGGACATTACTACACACCAGGTTGGATTATTAATCAGGATATCACTATCAACTCGCCGCAGCATATGCCCTGCCTGCTCGCCGGATACACCGCAATTAAAAAATTCGATTTTTCTCTCAGGGAACCTTGTGGCATAAAATAAGTTGATGTAGTGATGAAAAGAACCGCTCATGGTGATGCTATTACCAACAAAGCAAACCCTGTCTCCATCCTGAAAACTGAAATCCTGGCTTAAAGATTTATCCGGCATCCCTAAAAATACAACCAGAACAACCGGAACGATTTGTTTAAATAAATACATAGCTGATTATTAATATGACCCTATTTTTCTTTATAATTCGTACTGTTAATTATATCACCTTATATCTGCAAGCAAAACCCGAGACGTGATAGGAATTTTCACATCTCAGGTTCCACACAAATTCAGCAGAAAAAAACGCTGAACTTGAACGAAGTCGTAATGCTCCCGTACAAAATATCTTTAGTACATCCATTCAATTACCAGTCGAGCCATTCTCCAAATGTTTGAATAAAAAGAGATGGATCCTCGTCTCTGATACCGTAAAGTACTATTGTGTTAATAGATGTAGCCCGTAAATCAACCCCTTCGGATATGGCTAATAACTGATTGGTGTTAGCATCATACACCCTAACGGTATGATATTGAGATATAGCATTTCCCTTACTAACCGGAACCGGAGTTGTAATATAGTCAGAAATTGCTTTTTCACTAACGCTGTTATATATCGTAATCTCAGGTTTGGGTATTAAGATATCTTCTTTTTGCAGGGTAACTTTCACGTTTCCCTTTGTTATGGCAAGATTAGCCACTCTTATTTTTGTCTGATCAGCGGGCGCCTCCGAAAGATCATCTGTTGTAAGGATCACTTCAGGATTGTCTTCCTTTCCGGAAAGAAAAAGGGTGTAATCTTTACCGGGATCCAGTTGAATAGGTTTTTGAATAAATTTTAAATCGGAGCCTTCGCTCAGAAAGCCTGCATTTCTTGTCCCTGCTTTTACTACATAATATGCAGGAGCGGAAATGCTTTGATAGTTGATATAGCCTAATCTGGTTAAATTAAATTCATCCAGATAAAACTTCACATCACTGGCCCAGGGATATGCATTAACCACACGCAAATTGGAAGCTTCAAAATCTTCAAAAGTATCCCCGGGTTTTTTGCACCCATTGATAGTAAAGGCGATGGCAACCAACACCACCATGCTCCAAATAAAACCACTGCCTCCCTTTATTCTGAACCTGTTAAGTTTCATAATTTTTTAATTTAAGCTTGATTAAAATCCCGCATTGTTATGCCATTCGTTTTGAGTCATATCGCCAAATGGAAGAGACCAGAGGTAGAAACGTTCATTGAACCCTCCTACGCTGTTTAGATCTCCATCAAAAAGTCGCAATGATTCAATTTTTTGTTTAAATATTCCCCATCTTATGAGGTCGAGGTGACGTTTACCTTCCAGGATGAACTCCATTGATCGTTCGTTTATTATAGCCTCTCTGAATTGCTGCTGATTCAATCCTGTCAAATCAGGTAGTACAGTACCGTCTGTTTTGTGATCTGCCGGCCTGGCTCGGTATCTTACCTCATTGATTTGCTTATATGCTTCAGCAGTGGGACCTCCATTTGCTTCATTCGCTGCCTCCGCATACATTAGTTTTGCTTCAGACAAACGGTAGAAAGGCCAATTGGTAAGATGGTCAGCCCAGTAACCCTTTGATGGATAAATTTTCTGGAAAGTGGTTACCCCCCAACCGGTGGTATCAACAGGCAAAGGTGTTCTTTCCCATCCATTTATAAACTTGTAATCTCCAATATTCCATTTCCATCGCTCATCGCGGTTATCCTGGGTCCTTGCCCATTCCGGGATAATCCTCAAATTGCACTGCCCACTTCCTTTATCAGGATCACCTCCTCCCTGAGCGCCATAAACATATGGGAAATTGCTGCCTGAATTCACTGTGAATTCAAGATCAAAAATAACTTCGTTAGTAGGCTGATCCATCGAAAGTTTGGTAAATACACCTCCGTAGTTAGGATCAAGTGCATAAACCCCCTGTTGCTCCATTTGTAGTACTGCAGCCGCTGCATCCTTCGCCTTTGCCCAATAGCTTGGATCGCCGGCTACCATATCTCCCTGGGAAGACCTTCTCCATCCGGCCAATTTCATATATACATCTGCCTTGATCATCTTCAGCGCGCCCTGAGAAATTCTACCACTCGGATTGGACCTCATCGGAAGTTTACCATCTGCATAATCAAGATCCGGAAGAATAAGTTCATCATAAATTACCTGCACGTCCGTTCTTGGCAATTTCAATACAATTTCAGTAGTTGGTTTATCTCTAAATGGCAGATCACCAAATAAAGTTGCAAGATTATGGTAAAAAAATGCCCGGATAGCTCTTGCCTCTGCCATTTTTACTTCTACCCATGGGTCCTTTTCAACGTTTCTCATTCCAAGTGCGGCAATCAAGTTGTTAGCTGCATTAATCCCTCTCCAATAATCCGCCCACCAGCTATCTTCAGAGCCATTGGTCGGCGACGTAAAGCCGGCCCAGTTACTAAAGGTAAAGGTGACATCATTCTGTGCATTCATCCACAATCCACCTACATAGTCCCAGGTTCCATTTCCCCATTGTCCTTTTAAAGTATTATAGCAAGCAACTAATGCCACATCAGCTTCTTTTTCCGAAGTGGGAAAGTTTTCGGGAGTCAAAAAAGAATAAGGTACTTCCGTAATAATTTTCTTACACCCGCTAAAAACCACTAACATACCCAATATCCCTATGATTATATTTTTCATAATTTTTGTTTTACGGTTCTTAAAAAGAAAGATTTAGCCCAAGCGTATAAATCTTACTACGGGGATAGCCGCCAAGGTCCGCCCCAGGTGTAATAAGCGAATTAAAGTAGCTCACTTCGGGATCATAGCCCGTATAGCGGGTAAAGGTCAGCAGATTTTGAGCCGTAGCATAGATTCTTACTTTTTGGATCCTTGCCTTTTTAAGCCAATTCGAATTTAGGTTGTAAGCCAATTGTATATTCTTTAGTCGGAGATAAGAACCATCCTCCACCATATACGAAGTAACATAGTTGTACTCTCCGTTATAGCTCGCATCCCAACGTTGATTGTTGATCTGAGGATTCTCTGGAGTCCATCTGTTGAACATGGTTACCGGCCCGCCATGAAATGGCGTAGCAGCAGGGAACAGTGATTTATATGCATTAAGTACATCATTGCCATAACTATAAGTAAACAAAAAACTTAATTCAAAGCCACTATAAGAAAACTCATTAGAAAATCCTCCGAAAAACTTAGGGTTGCCGTTTCCTATTATCCTCCGGTCATTCTCGTCAATCACACCATCTGGTTTACCATCACGATCCCATCCATCTATGTCCTTATACATCCTCGTCCCAACTGTTACAGGAAACGCATCATGTATGGGTATGGTTGATAATTCATCCTGAGTATTAACCAATCCGTCATACACAAAACCGTACATAGAACCAAGACTTTCCCCCACCTTAACAATATAAATGTTGTCAAATCGTGACATAGAACCGGTATAAAAATAATCCTGCCCTTCATTTAAACTTAACACTTTCGTTTTATTAAATGCTATATTGAAGTTTGTAGTCCATCTAAACTTCCTCCCACTTACGTTAACGGTATTTAAAGCCAATTCTGCCCCTTTTACTTCGATATCTCCAATATTCCGGGTAACTGATTCAAACCCTGAGTATGTAGACAACGGGGCATCCAGTAAAAGATCCTTCGATTTCTTATGATAAATATCACCAGTGAATACGATCCTGTCTTCGAACAAACCAAAATCAAGTCCAAAGTTCGTCTGGATTGTAGTCTCCCATTTCAATTCTGGAGAACCTAATTGAGTGGGTAATACACCTACTACCACCTGATTGCCCGAAACAGGCGGTATATAAGGCGGACCATAAGAAGTGTAAGTAGAATATGGAGCAACAGACTCGTTGCCAGTAAGACCATAAGTAAGCCTTAACTTTAATGTGGATACAGATTTCAGGGACTTCATAAAATTTTCGTCATTCATTTTCCATGCTATTCCTCCCGAAGGGAAATAGCCCCATTTGTGAATTGGGAACTTTGAACTCCCATCTGCCCGCATAGTACCCGTTATAATATAACGATCGTGGAAATTGTATTGTACCCTTCCAAAATAACTTTCTATCCCTGAAACGGTTTTTCCCGAAGCCGGAGCCCTCAGACGGCTTCCCATGGCCATATTGTTATATCCCAGCGCCTCGATAGCGAATTCCCGGGTCAATGTATTTGTATAAGTAGATGTGCTATTTTGCAAAGAAAATCCTCCCACGACATCAATGCTTGACCCGCCCCATGATTTACTATAATTTAAAGTGTTTTCATTGATTAATCCTAACCATACAGCGCTGTTCTTCGAAGCCTCTCCATTCGTTAATGATCCGTTCAACGTATTGCTCCCATAAAATGAATTGTTCTGAGAATGAGAAAAATCCACGCCTCCCATTACTTTAAAAGTAAGCCCTTCCGCTAGGCGAATAGAAAATTCGGTATTTATTCCCGCAAAATACTCTAACTCCTTAACGTCTGGTTCCAACAACTCTACAAGGGGGTCCATTCCATCATTCCCTCCTGGTGGTATACCGTGTAGAATCAGGTAATCGTTCAAATTTATTCCTACGGGTTTATAGGGGCTACCCCTTACCGCGGAATAAGCCAGCCCTCCCTCACCCGTTAACGACCCTCCTTTCATTTGCAGATAACCAACAGAAATCGTAGTATTGTTTGATATAATTTTATTGATATTGGCCGTCGAATTAAGGCGTGCCGTATATCTTTCAAAATTGGTACCCACGGCAATCCCATCCTGATTGGTAGCGCTAACCGATCCGGCGATCTTCACATCGTCAGTACCTCCGGTAAAGGAAATATTATGATTATGCATTCCAGCTATGCGGTACAGTTTATCTTGCCAAATGGTAGTAGCCGTGTCTTTGTATGTCGGCCAATTATACCACATCGAATCGCCCACAGAGGAATTTCTGGGATTAGTGCTGATATAATGTTGGAATTCTGCATATTGCAAACTATTCATGACGGGTATTTTCCTGCCTAATTGTTGGAAAGAATAGTAACCATCATAGCCCACACTGAACCTGCCTGTTTTTCCTCTTTTAGTTGTGATAATAATTACACCATTGGCGCCCCTTGATCCATAAATTGCTGTTGCTGAAGCATCCTTTAATATCTCCACGGATTCGATATCATTCACATTCAGGTTCAGATTTGAACCGCCCAATGTGGGGAAACCATCGATGACATAAAGAGGATCGTTAGAGGCAGTGATTGAAGATCCTGCACGAACGTATATAGACACCGCAGCCCCGGGTTTACCCTCTGTCGAAACTACAGATACACCAGCCGCACGACCTTGCAAAGCCGAGTTAAGCGACGCATCAGTGCTTTTCACAATATCTTTGGCTTTCACACTCGCTACAGACCCTGTTAAATCCTTTCTCTTCACCGTACCATAACCTATCACCACAACCTCATCCATACTGCCGCGATTTTTCTCCAGCATGAGATTGATGGCTTCAGTCGTATTGGCAATACGTAATTCTTTAGTGGCAAAGCTCACATGCGAAAACACCAGCACGTTTCCCCGGGATACAAGGATGGAAAATTTCCCTGATTCATCGGAAACAGTTTGCCTGTTCTGCGCATTCTTTACCACAATAGTGACTCCTGAAACCGGGTTCCCTTCCTCATCGGAAACCGTTCCCCGGACAGTCGCCTCTGTGCTCCGCACCTGGCCGTAACCGGCAGCACCGATAAGAAGAAGACATAAAAACAGCAGTAATCGGATTTGTCTCATAAGCCTGATTTTAATTTTTATATTTTTTTTTGATTTTCCTGGTAGGTGCAACTGGATACATAAAGGGTCAGGGATTCGATTTCAAGGATAAATATTTAATATACCGTGTACGTTAACGTAAGTAAAGATAATAAAAAAAATATACTATCAAAATAATTTCATAAAAAATAGATCATTTTCATTTTGAAGGCCACGCTTAATCTTAATCTAAAATTTTATGGCGGCCGGCAGCTTATCTAATTTAGCGTTTGAAATATGGAACAACAGGATCTCCTCATAAACCGCCGGGGCGAGTGCCTGTAACCTTTCTATCGTTTCCTCAGGAATATTCTTTTTTGAAAAGGGTACTACTTTAACATATTCCTGAATATTTCCGGCCTTGCGGCCATATTTATATTCATAGCTCAATTCGCCCTGCGCGTTCAGCTCTACACTTCGATTACTGGGGTTAGGGACACTGATATAAAATTCATTGGTGATCAAAGAAGACGGAGTTGGATTAAATAAGCTGTTGTAGCTTAAATATTCAAAAAGCTCGGCCGCCACATTTTCTGCAGGATCTATCAGTTGAACATGCTCCGCCATCAGCGGCCTGTATACATACTTTCCGTCTTTTTGAAAATCATAAAGCTCTTTTAAAACACTCCGAAGCTCTTTCACGAGGTAAGGATAATGGGTGCATCCCAATACAATCGCTTTGAGCGGCGGTGCGTTCCCTTCACTTCTAATCTTTTCCATCAGGGGAACCAAATGGTAGCGCAAATAATTAACAGGGGAATTAATCTGCAAAATACTGCAGTCATCTGCATGCTTACTATCACACAACATCCCATTATTTTCAAAATCAAAATTATAGGTACTGAGCAGGGTGCGATCTATCTTAAACTCACCAGTATTTAATACAGGTCCCCTGTAGTCGTTCCTGGGCACTGAAGCCTTTGCGGCAATAAAATCAGATACGCCGTCAATGGATTCTGCCAGTCCATACCCTCCCTGGCTAAAGATCCGAAGCTGCCCGGTAAATCCCCGCCTGTCTTTAAGCGAAAGGATGGTACGTTCATATCCCTTTGAGGCAATAGTACCTACCGTTGCAAAAACAGCAACCGAAGCATTTTCATCTTTCCGTAATACATCCATCACCCCTTTCGCCCCTGCATCAATTACCCCGATTAATTTCAGGTTAACTCCAGTTTTTTTTGTAAAAGAGTCTATCTGTGCTTTGGCATAAGCCGTAGCCGTATTGCAGGCAATTACAACTGTTTTTACCTGCTTTTTTCCTGTATGAAAAACAGGATCAGCACCATCAAGATAATACTTGTCTGAAAGCAGGAATTGCACGTCTTTAAAAACATGCTCTACCAGCAGATCGGCTTTGTTTTCAATGCTGTAATAACCGTATGGCATATTGGCCTGATCTGCTAAAAAAATAAATTTCTCTTTTTCAAAATCAGGGATGCCGTCGGTACCGAAAGCCTGTGTGGTGTTGTTATGCCGATCATAGGTCAAAATAGTGTTCAGTATAGCAAGACCTCCGGTTCCCGAATCAAAAACGCCAACAGGTAATTTGGGAGCTATTTTATATCTTTCAAAATTTACATAATAGAAATTCCCGGTATCCTTCAGCATCGACCATTCAATGGGAGACAACAAAGCCCCGTTTGTCTTTTGCTGCGAAAACGCAAACAGGGGTAAGCAGGAAATTACCAGGAGCCTGTAAAAAACAACAGATCTTTTTAGCTTAAATACCATCATTGTCTTTTAATTGAGAAATATAGCAATCGCCATATCTTATAAGATCATAGCATTAGCATTTTGCCGGTATCAGTGTAATTTTAAAACTATTTCCGTGCCTTCAGCCCTGTCTTTGGTTTTTACCAGGTAAGGATATGGATAAGGTTGATAACCGGGCTTGGGCTGAAAGTGATAATCGCGTCCTTCCTTCCACCAGTCCGGCTCAAAATTCCGGAACAGGGCTGCAGTATCATTTTTCCCTTCTAAAAAAGGATCATTGGTATTATTCCAGATAAAAGCATCCCCCCGACTTTCTGCGGAACCAATACCGGAATGATCGGGACCTAACAACTTTCCGCTTAAATAACCCGGACTATAAGGCATGGGATAGGGCTGCACCGTTCTCCCCCAATACCAATTTGACATGGTAACAGCATACTCATACCCTTTTACTATATTATTAAATACAAGAGCGTCACCATTGCGAATGGCAATGCCGGCAGTTTCCAATACTCCACCGGAAGGAGATTTCCTGACCCCTTTTATAATAGGCGTACTATCGGTATAGGTTGTATTGATAAGTACATTATTATACACTTCCATAGCCCTTGAACCATAGGGCTCCTGCCTGGCCTCATGTACATCTATGGCATGACCACCTGAAGCAGCAATATTATTCAATACTTTATTATGACGAAAGACAAATAAAGAGCCGGAATTTGCCGCAATGGAATGGCGATGAAAATCAAAAACATTATCCTCTACAAAAATAAAATTAGAAGTCCCAAACTTAGGATCAGGTATCCATTGATCATTGGATCCGTAAACAGTTACTCCATACCCCAGACCGTTACCGGCATTATAGTAGAATTCATTATTCCGGATAAGCCCTCGCGCCAGGGTATCCTGGTGACGAACAGAGATACCGGAATTTCCAAAATATTCAAACCGGCAGCGTTCAATTATAAAATCAATACAGCGAATCAGGGTAATGCCCGACGTTCTTGCGGTTGATCCGCCGTCTCCATCCACAATGCTGGGCTTTTTACTTCGAAAACCTATATCAGAAATTACTATATTACCGGGGGTTTCTTTATTAATATCATAACGGATGATATTAATATGATCGCGTTGCCGGAGCACTGAATCCGGGGTAGCTTCAGGCTGATATAATATTGTTTTTTTCAAACCCTGACCTCTGAGCGATATGAACCTTGTGATCACTACTGTTTTACCCACATAAAATTCTCCTTCCGGTAAAATAATGACATCTCCGTCCCGGGCTTTGTCTACTGCTTCCTGTAAGGCGGGTTGAATATCAATATCCTTCTTTAAATTTTGTAATGCAGCACCCTGGGAAAATAAATTGCCGGCTGGCAAGAAAAAAAGCAACCAAGTGCACAACAGGTGCATGTTTTTATCATCAATCCTGCTTACCCTTTTCCACATGTAGTTTGCAAATCTTATATTGTTTAGCATTATTATTTTTTTGTATTGCTGTATAAACATATCTGCATTTCAGGGAAGCATGGGAAATAACCTTCGTATATCAGCGTCAGACGGGTGAAGCCCATACTCGCAAATCTCAAAACTCTCCACATTGTTAATCCGAGAAGCTTTCTCCTTTCCATACCATTTTTCAAGGCTTGCCCTCTTATCCGGACCAATATATTCCACAATGTTATCTGCCAGCCATTTCCTGCGCAAAAGTGTATCCTTCGGAACCTGGTCCAGTTTATTTTCTGTCCAGGGTAACCACTCATAATATTGCGACACATGGGCATCCATTTCATACACTTTTTTATCAAAGACACTTGAAACATCAACGACTATATCGGGACGAAAAGGATTAGGACGTTGAAAATTATCCCGCGTATAAAGGAACAATGGATTTTTCTTTAATGGAGGAACCGAACTGAGTACATTTTGGACGATCACCAGGTAAGTCGCATCCTGCACCAATAGTCCGGTGTTGCGGTGATCAGCATGGTAGTCATTAGGACGGCTTGAAATTACAATATCTGCTTTCCATTCCCGTATACGACGAATCACCTCCAGCCTGTTTTCCAAAGTTGGCATGAGTTCACCATCGTGATTATCCATCACTTCATATTCAATTCCCAACCTTCTTCCTGATTCCTTAGCTTCCTTCAACCTTCGCTGAGCCAACGGACCTCCACCCATCGTTTGATGTCCCTTATCACCATTGGTTAAAGCAATGAACTTCACTTTATGTCCCATCTTGGTGTACAATGCGGCAATACCACCTGCCCGCATATCACAATCATCGGGATGAGCACCAAATACAATAATATGCAGCGTGTCTTTAGCTGTTGGGTTAGCCTGAGCGGCAACCATCATAATAGCGTTGTAAAAACAGAAAAACAAAATGATCTTGAAATAATTTCTCATAGCTTAAGTTTTTTGTGAAAGTATAATTTCCCTGACAATTATTTTCTCATCATCTGAATCGGATCCCAATACATAATTTTATTGTTATAATAGCTCTCATTACAAAACAGGCAGGGTGCGGCTGCACGAAATCCAAAAGTTGCATCTTCAAATACCGGGGTACCATTTCTTACAGAATTAAAAAAATGAGTAAAATGATTGAAGTGCTTATCTTCACCAGCAGGGGCACTGAACAATACTGTTTTTTTCTCCGGGGCTTTCTGTTCATCTTTTGAATATTTTCTGTTATACTCATTCATAATTGCTTGCTGCATAGCCGCCGGATAAGTTGTAATGGCATCCCAGTCGCCAATACCTGGTGCTTCTGGCAAAAGATCAAATTGAACATTTACCTCTCTGCTGCCTAAAGTTATTACACCTGCATCTCCGATAAACCGAATAAGTGTTTTCTCACCTGCCCCGCTGGCAAAATTCACCCTGAGTGTCAATAAAAACTTAGGATGTTCTTCAGTTTCGGGGTATTCCATTATTGCCGTCATTACATCAGGTACGTCCTGCCCATCTTTCCAAAAGCTAAGCTGCGCTGCAGATTGAATTTTAGTCGGCCCTTTTGAACCCGTAATCATGTGAATACCCGTAAGTAAATGCACAAACAGATCACCGGCTACTCCCGTTCCAAATTCTCTATAGCATCTCCATCTGAAAAGCTTCAGCGCATAAAATCCTGACGTGGCATCCCTTCTGTATATTTCTCCCAGTTTACAGTTTGGGGAGAGATATCAGAGGGCAGATTGTACTGCCACGCACCCAGAGAACTATGCCTGTCGTAAACTGCCTCTATGCAATTGAGCTTTCCTATTTCACCATTTTGCAATAATTCTTTTGCCTTGTGATAAGAGTAACCGGCTATCACCTGGCTGCCCACCTGCAGCACTTTTTGGGTTTGCTTTTGCACAGCAATCAAATTCAATCCATCTTCAACCGCCTTCACTACAGGTTTTTCGCAGTACACATGTTTTCCCTGCTGCATTGCTTCCGTGGCAATAGGTGCATGCCAGTGATCAGAAGTAGCCACAATTACAGCATCAATATCTTTTCTCCCGAGGATGTCCCGGTAATCAAGACTTGCGTACACGTCCTTGCCGAATTTTCTTTAACACGGGTCAGTCGTCCGGAATTCAAATAGCAAGCTGCCGCCAAACTCACGCCCGGTATTTTTAATGCGGTATCAGCGTCATCATTACCCATTATGCCGCGCCTATTAATGCAATACGGATATTATCGCTCCTTGCCACTTTCTTTGCGGGCTGAATATTACCTCGCCAATCCGGAAGTGTGAGTGCCCCGGCTTTTACAGTGAGCGTAGTACCCGCAATAGACTGAAAATATTTTTCTCCATGAATAATTTCGAGCCATATTGAAATGTTTATTTTGACGAAAAGTTCTTCAATACCTTTTCCAAAAGAAGCTTTGTATTTTTTATACCCACTTCTTCTGAGCAGTTTTTACCTTCAAATTCAATTCCGGCATATCCTTTAAACCCTGAATCTTTTACAATTTTCATCATCCTGTTATAATCTGTTTCGATACAATTTCCCTTTGCATCAAAATCCCTTGTTTTCGCACTCACGCCTTTGGCGAAGGGCATCATTTGGCTGACCCCTTTGTAACGATCATATTCGGAAACACACTTTCTGTCGGCGCCGGTTGAATACTTCATACAAAAGTTACCGAAGTCCGGCAGCGTACCGATGTTTTTTCCTTCTACCTTCTTCATCAATCCCTCCATCCAGTTGCCATCAGAGGTACTGCCGCCATGGTTTTCAACAAGCACATTTATGTCACGATCGGCTGCATACAATGCAAGCCGGTTCAATCCATCCGCCGCGGCTGACCGTATGTCTTCAGGGCTACCCTCACCATAGGTATTGACCCTGATGGATGTGCACCCGAGGTGTTTGGCAGCATCAACCCATTTGTAATGATTTTCTACTGCTTTCAGTCGTTTTTTATCATCCGGGGCGCCAAGTGGGCCTTCGTCGTCGCACATGATCAGATGGTTTTTTACATCGTTGTCGTGGCACTTGGAAAGTAGTTCATTTAAATAGGGCAGGTCGTTGGCTTTGTCCATAAAGAAGCTATTGACGTACTCCACAACGCCTATCCCGTATACTTTTCTGGCAACAGCAGGAAAATCCATATTGGTCATTTGACCTGCCTGTATCGTTCGGTGAAGCGACCACTCGGCAAGAGAAATCGTAAAAAACGGCGCCTCATCTTCTACGTGAAGCGCACGGAAATTTGAGAATACCGATATACCGGTAAGGCCTGCCGCAAGATTTACAGATTGAGACAAAAATTTTCTGCGATCTATGAAAGCCATAATAATATATTTCTTTTTTTCTGATAATTTGGGATTCTCATTTCAAATATTTTTCAAACCAGTACAACATCTCCAGTTTCATTGGATTGTTGTAGGTATGTCCGGTTTGAGGATAGATGATGCTTTTAAAATTTTCTGATTTATTATAAAGCCTATACACATCAGCCAGCTTTTTTTCGAGGATATGTATGCCACTTACCGGAGAGCCTTTATCGCTGTCTCCTGTTAATGCCAGGAATGGCCTTGGCGCAATAAGCCCCATCACCGCCTCCGTGTCAAAATGCTTCAGCATGCCCGGCAAAAAAGTATATATACCGTGTGCATTAATTTGTCTTTGTTCAATCAGTTGCTTGTACCGGTAAAAACAAGCGGCGCCCACCACCACCTTTATCCTGTTGTCAATAGCAGCTAACCACCACGAACGGGTGCTGCCCATACTCATACCTTCCACGCCTATTTTTGAAGTATCAACATCCTTGCGGGTCATCAGGTAGTCCAGGGCAATCTGTTCATCGCGCAACTGCATGCCCCAGATCGTTCTTCCAAACCACTGATCTATTTTAAAAATGGCATTCAGTTGATTGTCGTAGTTATGCTCCATAGTTTCTCTGTCGCCAGCAGGTCCTTTGCCCAGGCGTTCTCCATGAAACGCGTTATCAATAGACATCAACGCAAAACCGTTGGAGATCAGCAAAGCCATCACATCATTGCTGAATGCGCCGGCAAAACCAAACACATGATCCTTGCTGGTGCTATGACTATGCAGTCCAAGGATCACCGGTGGTTTACCTTTAACATGGGTAGGTATAGCGATATAGCCCGGTATCATGGCGTCAACTTCGTTGTCTATCAAAATTTTTTCGAGGATATAGCCGTTCCTTTCCTCCCTAAATACAGTTTGCACTTTAGGGTTTTTTGGCCGGGGTGGTATATCACCCAGAAGATATTTTACCGTATCATATACCTTAGGCCTTTCTTTACTCCATGCAGCCAGGGTAGCGGGAAACTGAAAGTCGGGATAATTCCAGTTCCGGTAATATTCAGGAACGCCTTCCCAGGGCGCCTGTTCTTTAAACGGCGCCGCTTGCTGGGCCGGAAGCCAGCCGCTAATTAGCAGGCAAAAAAATAAAGAAATCCATTGCAGGGCGCAGGGATTTAATTTGTTTAAGGTTTTCATGTACATCTGTTTTTATAGCATAAACATAATGATATAGTGTAGTGTAGTTTTATTTTACGGGTACTATGGAATAGATATGCCTGGCGGGTTTGTTGGTCTGCTGTATTACTTTGTATATGTTTTCCGCCTCTTTTTCCAGTTCTTTATACCTCGGTTTGTTTATAATATAATCATCAAGATTCCTGCGGTAATACTTGCGGTCGTCTTCCGGTTTATCTTTTAAGAGCGCCATTATTTTATCAGTACGGTGTCTCAGGTTTACATCAAAAAAAGTCGGATCATTTTTTGCCCCAATCGGCAGCAATTGATATTCCACATACTTAACCTGCCTTAATCGTCGCTCAATCTTCCAGTATTCCTGTAAAAGTTGTAAGACTTTGGCGGCCTGTTTATTTTGCGGTGTCAGATTATTTATTGCTAAATTAATCCCTTCGCTTAGCGCTTTATTGGAATATTGCCCCACTTCAACCGAATCAATAAAAACAACATACTTTTCTTTTTTCAAAGATTTTACCTGTAATATTTCATTGTTCAGGCTTTTTGAAAAATCAAACAGGGAATCTGGTTTAAAGTCTGCAGAAAGCAACGGAAAGGGTAGTGCATCTTCTTCCCAGGTAAAAGCCACTCCTTTTGAACTGCTCCTGAGCAGAACAGCATTGCCCCCGGCACTATGTTTTATTTTACTCTTTTTTGCATCAATAGAAACCATCGCAACGTATGATGGCGCCTGCTGTGCTTTAAGAAATTCAGTGGCCATCAAAAAATAACCATACATGGCCGGGTGTACCCTGTCGCGTTCGATAATTGAAGCCGAAGGGCTTAATGTTTGTACGGCTGCATTTGTATTATTCATAGCAGACCAATAATCAACCACCGGCAATTTGTACTTTTCACTAAGCCTCTTTATATAAATGGCACATTGCCCCAGCGCATCGTTCACTCCTTTTAAATTAATAGTTGCAGTGCTTGCAGTCTGATCATAAATGGTAGGCGTTTGCAAAACAACTTTAACACCTGCATCTATCAACTGGTTCACGATACTGTCCATATTCCTGAAATATCGTTCCAGCGCTTCCTGTCGCCGTTGTTTTGCATCCTGGTCATTGTTGTACTTTTCCGCGTATAGCCCCCTGTTTACATCATTCATGCCGGCCATTACCACACACCAGGTGGGTTTGTTCACCAACACATCTGCCTGCATCCTGCGCAACATTCCACCGGATACATCGCCTGATATCCCGTTATTAAAAAATCTTACCTGCTCTTTTGGAAACCGTGTCAAATAATACAGCTCAACATAGTTGTAAAAACCACCGTTCATGGTGATGCTGTTTCCTAAAAAGCTAACCCAATCGCCACTATGAAACGTCGCGAATTGAGCAATGGATGCTGAAGTAAAGCCTGTAAGAAAGAGAAGAAGAATATAGATAGATTTCATAACCACTTCGTTAATGTCCCCGCTTATCAATTGATTTACCACCTAAAGAGAAATAAAAAAGGAATAAACAACTGTGGGTTATCTCAATCGTTAGATTTATTCAGTGATTTTATTTACTTTCACGTTTACGTACACGAATATAGCAGATTCATTTTCTACAGCCAAAAACAATTTGCATTAAAAATCTATAGCATGAAACTGTTCCATATCATCGCACTGTTTACAACTTACTGCCTGCTGTCGGCAAAGCCATGCGTCGGCCAACTATCTGATACTGCCACAAAGAATAGCAGGTACAACTATATCGAAACTTTCAGCGGTATTTTTCAATCCGGCGGGAGCCGGATGTACCGCACAGCAGCGGGTTTACCGGGCGTTCATTACTGGCAAAACTCAACTGACTACCGGATAGAAGTATCGCTTAACGAAAAAACCGATGAGATAAAAGGCAGGGCTGAATTGACATATAAAAATAATAGTCCTGATACGCTGAACTTCGTGTGGCTTTATCTTGAGCAAAATCTTTTTAAAAAAAATTCCAGGGGAGATTTACTCATCACCCGTGGCGGAACTGTTCCAGGCCCGAATGGATTGTTGTTTGATGGCGGCATACATATTACGTCCGTTAGGGAAATCTCTGCTGAAGGCAAGATATATACTGCTACAAAATATACAGTATCCGACACGCGGATGCAGGTATGGCTAAAAAACAAGGTCTTACCTAAAAAAGGTAAGGTCAGCCTTATTATTGAATATAGTTATACTTGTCCGCGTGCAGGCGTTGCCAGAACCGGTATTTACCATTCTAAAAATGGTAAAATTTATACCATTGCCCAATGGTACCCGCGGATGTGTGTGTATGATGATATACAGGGCTGGAATACGGTTCCCTATACGGGGCAGGGAGAATTTTATTCTGATTACGGCAATTTTGATATTCGTATCACCGCCCCTGAATCGCATGTCGTACTATGCACAGGCGAATTGGTCAATCCCAATGAAGTATACAATAAAGCGCAATTAAATCGGTGGAAGCAGGCGCAGGGAAGCGACAAAGCAATAGTTATCCGTACCAATACAGAAGTTGAATCGGCAACAGCATCATCAGCATCCAAAAACAAAACCTGGCATTTTGTTGCAAAAAATGTCAGGGATGCAGCATGGGCTTCGTCTGCTGCATTTATAATTACAGCCGCCCGCATCAACCTGCCGTCGGGAAACAAATCAATGTCGGTTTCTGCTTTTCCGGTTGAGAGCGATAGTGTACATGCCTGGCAACGTGCCACCGAATATGGAAAAGCTTCTATTGAATTTTCGTCTGGGTGGTTTGAATATCCCTATCCTGCCGCCATTAATATAGCAGGCGCGGTAGGCGGTATGGAATATCCGGGTATTGTTTTTTGCGGCTGGGAAAGAAAAAACAGGGGGCTTTGGGATGTAATTGATCATGAGCAGGGGCATAACCTGTTTCCAATAATTGTTGGGTCTAACGAAAAACTGCACGGCTGGATGGATGAAGGATTTAATGTTTTACTCAATCGGTTATCTACCGCGGCATTTAATAAAGGGGAATATTATGGCGGGCGCAATGATATGCACAAAGCAGCCCAATACTATACGGGTCCAAATTTAGAACCCATTATGACTGCCGTATCTCATATCAGGGAAGAAAACCGTGGCAACCTCCTGTATTTTAAACCGGCCACGGGGCTTGAAATATTGCGTTCCAGGGTATTGGGCGAAGAACGATTTGATGCGGCTTTCAAAAAATATATCCATGGCTGGGCCTATAAACATCCAATGCCCGAAGATTTTTTTCGGACTATGGAAAATGTGAGTGGTGAAGACCTTTCGTGGTTTTGGCGCGGATGGTTCCTCAACAACTGGCAACTCGATCAGGCAATCAAGTCGGTACAAATTGTACGCAACGATACGTCATCTGCAGTCATGATAACGATCGCCAATCTGGAAAAAATGGTTATGCCTGTTGAATTGCAATTAAAATCAACATCCGGAACAACATCACGTTACCGGCTACCTGTTGAAATATGGGAAAGCCATGAAAACTTCACGGTAAAAATTCCATATACCAATGAGATTGCATCCGTAGAACTTGATCCCGATAAGGCTCTGCCGGATATCAATCCGCAGAACAATATCTGGACAGCTGCCACACCATAATCGTTAAACCTGTTGCCTGAGGATGGTACCTTACTGCCTATTCCGTTCTCAGTGCTTTTACCGGATTGGAAACTGCTGCAGCAATTGCCTTATAGGCAACAGACAGCCAGGCAATCCCCAATGAAATCAATAAAGCTCCAATAAAAAAAATAGCGTTTAGAGATATCCGGTAGTGAAAATCATTCAGCCAGCCGGTCATAAAATACCATGCAGCCGGAAATGCAATAAAAAAAGAAATAATAATAAGTATAGTAAATTCTTTTGAAAACATATATACTATACTGCTAACAGATGCTCCCAATACTTTCCGGATTCCAACTTCTTTTGTTTTTTGTACAGCCATAAAAGACACTAAACCATACACGCCGAGGCAGGCAATGAAAACCGCAAGTCCCGCAAATATTTTGTACAGTAACGTTAACTGATCATCCTGTTGGTAAAATTCATTGATTGCATCATCCAGGAAAGTACTGTTATAGGCATATTCCGGGAAATGGGTATTGTACACTTTCTCTACTTCCGCCTGTGTTTTTGCAAGGTTAGTCGAGTGAAGTTTAAGACCAGCCCTTCCATACACCCGTTTGTACGGCAAAATAAACATTGGCTTAACTTCCGATCGAAACGAACTAGCTTTAAAATCTTTTACTACACCTGCTATCTTCAGCCAGTTGCCGCGGCCAAGTCTGAATGATTTACCTACAGCTTCATCTGCATTTTGCAAACCAAGCATGTGCAGCATCGTTTCGTTGATAAGACCGTCTTTCGAAGTATCTCCAGGCTGATAGTTTTCTCCTGCTATTAACTGTAATCCAAATGTGTTTAAATAAGCAGTATCAGCAAACTTGAGGTGCATCTGAAATTTTTCATCTGGCCGATGATCAAAAGCAAAATTGGTAGACCAGTTATTATCAGAAGCAGGGGGGTCGGCAGTAAAGGAAATATTAGTTACTCCCGGTATCCTCTTTATAGCCTCTCCAAAAGCATATTGTTTTGAAAGGCTGACACTATCCGTATTCAGATTTAGCATTAATACGGCATCTTTATTAAAGCCAAGATCTGATTCCCGTATAAAATTCATTTGACTAACCGCTACAATCGTGCCCGCTATGAGCATTTGTGATATAGAAAACTGTAAAACCACAAGACCTCGTCTAAGGCTGATGCCCCCTGCTTTTACCAATACTACTTTATTTTTAAGTGCCGCAATCGGGTTAAACCCAGAAATCTTTACTGAAGGGTAAATACCAGCAAGAAATGTCACCAGCAAACCTATAAGAAATAGCAACAGCATATTGGTTACAGAAAAGAGTTGTATGTCTTCCTGTAAAGAGACAATATTTTTTACATAGGGTACACTTAGCCGGGCTATTAAAATAGCCAATATAACGGAAACGGATACCAGCAATCCTGTTTCTCCCATAATCTGCCAAAACAATTTAGCCCGGCTGCTACCCAGCACTTTGCGAATCCCAATTTCCTTTGACCGGGTTATAGATTGCGCCGTTGACAGGTTGATAAAATTGATACAGGCCATTATCAGGATAAACACAGCAATCAACGACAAAGTCCATAACGTTGCTTTACCGGTACGGTGATCACCGAAAGTATCAAAACGGTTATCAAAATGAATTTCCGGTAAAGGTTGCAGAAAATTTATCTTACCCAGTTCCTCTCCTTTTCTTCTTTTATAATGCTCTTCAGCAAAAGAAATAAGTTGCTTGTTTATGAATTCTGGTGATTGGCCTGATGGCAGTAATGTATATACCTGATAATTGCTCGATGTATTGCCCCAGTCGTCATTATAATTATACAATTCAGGATAACGTTTTACTGTTTCCATAGAAGCTATCACCTTCAAAGGAAAATCACTATTAGCAGGCTGGTCTCTAATTATACCGCTGACTTTTAAAGTCAGTTGATTATCCAGTTTTATTACTCTGCCAATGGGTAAAATATCTTTCCCAAAATATTTTTCAGCTGTGGATTGAGAAAGTACAACTGAACCCGGTTGTGCCAGTACTTCAGGTGAGCCTGATATCCATGTAAAATTTAACACGGCGAAAAATCCTGGATCTGCAAATAAAATTCCATCTTTTTCAATAATTCTTTTCTCATTACCTGATGGCACTGGTACAGTTACCTGACTCCCAAACATGCTATACACCGCACCAAACGTTGCCTGGGGAAACTTTATTCTGAGGGCATCCAGGGCAGGTACCGGTATACCTGAATTATATGTAATGCCATCCTCAAACTTATCAATTGTAACCACACGGTAAATATGGTTGTAATTTTTCTGAAAAGTGTCGTAGCTTAATTCATATTTTACTACTATAAAAAGTAATAAAGCCGCTGCAATACCTATTGCCAGCCCGGTTATATTTATAAGGGAAAAACTCTTGTTGCGCCAAATATTCCGCCAGGTTAATTTCAATTGTATCATCGTGCTTATCTTATGCTTTCTATAGTTGATTTTAGAACTAAAAAATCACAACTGATATTCAAAGGATATTCTGAATATTTTACCATTCGCCCCGAAATGTAATATTGGAATTTTTATAGTACTGTACATCTAATAAGAACGTAGTATACATAAGTGAAAAAACATTAGTTCTCTGCTTTCAGCTTCCCCCAAACTATACCTCTCCCAATAGGGCCAGAATAACTGAACAATCTGCATGCCAACTCACAACTCTTTGATATTCAAATAGCGTAAATTAATTTAATCAGAAGGTGTACGAAACCGAACAAAGACTGTACGAAAACGGACGGTACTTTTGTCAGGCTAAGCAGGTGCTTACTTTTTTTAGCAATATTCTTTTTACACTTTGCCAGTTTTGTTTTTTCAGACTGATGAGGTCCTCACTTTCTTTTGCATCTTCGAAATAGTTAATTGCCTGGGGTACGGTGATCAGAAAATTTTGATTTTGATATTTTTGCCTGTGAATGTTGATCAAGTCATCAACTGCAAAATGGTTGAGCAGTTCAGCAATATCCCAAAAATCTTTCTTGTTATCTCTGCACGGAATTGCTTGTATTTTCAGGGCAATTATAACTTCAAGCGAAAACATCCTGACCCCGTCAATCAGTAATTTTTTTCTGATCAATAGATGAGGATGGCAGACAAAATCTACCTTCACTTCATTTATAAAACCAAAATACCAAAACAGGGATTAGTAAATCTGTTTACAAATGATGCTTCAAATATTTGCTTAAGTACAATTGTTTTAATAGGGAAATAGTGTGAGATTCAATTGTCTCAGGGTGTAGTATTTAATAACTTTAATTGGCTTATCCATTACTGCACTCGCCAGATACTTCTTAGTATCCGACAAAAATTTACTTTCAACAATAAACAAATTTTCATTTCCACTCAGTAGAGATGAGAGAGGAACGTACTTGCTGAAGGGTGGTGATAGGTTTTGCTCCGTCCGTAAACTTTTTATACAGACATTTCGGACTGCATTAAATTTCATCTTATTCAGTTCGAAGGGATTTCACCGGGTTTGTCATTGCTGCCCTGATTGCACGAAAACTGATTGTGATTAAAGTAACTAAAATAGCTAAGATCCCGGCAATCACAAATACCCACCAACTGATATCAATCCTGTATGCAAAACTTTGCAGCCATTTGTTCATACTCCACCAGGCTACCGGAAATGCAATCAATGATGCAATCAAAACCAATTTTATAAAATCTCCTGAAAGCATCCCGGTTACTTGTGTTATACTGGCACCCAATACTTTTCGGATACCTATTTCTTTTGTACGTTGTTCAGCAGTATAGGTAACCAGTCCGAATAAACCCATACAGGCAATTAAAATTGTAATAACTGAAAATATATTAAGTATCGTTCCCGCTTTTTGCTCAGCAACATAAGTTTTAATATATAATTCATCCATAAAAGAATACACAAATGGTTCATCCGTTCTATAGTTATCCCACAGCTTTTTCATATCAGCCAGCAATCCGGGAATATCAGTTGTTTTTGTTTTAAAAATCACCCCCCCCTTCCGGGTAGAGTGTCATATACAAAGGAGTAATCATTTCGTGCAATGATTTAAAATTGAAATTTTTTACCACGCCAATAACATGATATGGATAGTTGTTGCCCCGGACACTATTCTGTCTTATTAAAATTTTACCTACGGCATTGGTAACCTCCCACCCCAGAGCCCTTACCGCAGTTTCATTTAAGATAATACCGGATGAATCTGTTGCAAAATCTTTTGAAAAATTCCTTCCGGATATCATTTGCATTCCAAATGTGGGGATATAATTTTCATCTATATGATAGTCCACCCCGTTAACAATTAATTTATCGTTACCCTGAGGATAGGCAAGAGCATTATTATACCCGCCCGGACCGGCTGGTTTATACCATGATACAGTTGCGTTAACAATGCGCGGATCATTTAGCATTTGCTGCTTAAATAGTTGCTCGTGATCGCCTAATGCATAAGAATTTGGAAGGATGAGAATTTGATCTTTATTATATCCAATGTCCCTGGTCTGAATGAATTTCATCTGCTGGTAAACCACAATCGTCCCGATAATTAAACCAACAGAAATAAAAAACTGGAATACCACAAGACTGCTACGTAAACTAAAACTCTTACAGTGATCTGTCAATTTGCCTTTTAATACCGTAATTGGTTTGAAAGATGAAAGATAAAAAGCCGGGTATACCCCTGCAATTATTCCGACAAATAATCCCAGCAGCAATAATGCTATCAAAGGTTCTGCGTTTAAATGTAATTGTTTACCAGATAAATTATTAAATGCAGGCAGCACCAACTGAATCAACACTATTGCGATAAGCATTGCAATAAAGCCAATGAATATTGATTCCGCTAAGAATTGAAAGATCAACTGCCATCTCCCCGACCCGACCACTTTTCTGACCCCTACTTCTTTGGCTCTTTTGGAAGCACTTGCCGTAGAAAGATTGATAAAATTAATACAGGCAACTATCAACATAAAAATAGCAATACCCGCAAAGATGTACACATTAGATGCGCTGCCACCGGGTTCAATTTCATTGGTAGTATGCGAGTGTAAATGAATGGAATTTAAAGGTTGCAATGCAAAACCCAATATATTGCCCCTGGTTCTAAACTGTTCAAAGCCCAAACCCATCTCCTGCTGTATCTGAGGTCCCATATACTTAGCGACCATTTCCGGGAACTTAGACTCCATTTTTTTTATATCAGCACCGGGATGAAGCAATAAATATGTATAATAACTACTTTTCAGCCATGAGTCAGAATCTGCATCTTTCAAACCTTTCATTGAGGCAAAGATGTCAAAATGAAAATGCGAACCGGAAGGAACATTTTTTATCACAGCGGTTACAATAAACACCGAAGGGTTATTATTGATTTGAATTGTTTTACCGATTACATCCTGAAGGTTTTTGGAACTTCCGCCAAAATATTTTTTTGCGATTGATTCCGTTATTACAACACAGTTGGGTTGCTGCAAAGCAACTTTCGGGTTACCTTCAATCATGGGAAGTGTAAAAATGCTGAAGAAATTGGGGTCAACATAAGCAAACCGGTCGTCTTTATAGATATTACCATTATAAATAATCCTGGGTTTTCCATAATCCATCAGCCTTGTGGCATCCTTTACTTCAGGGAAATCACTTTTCAAGGCCTTTGCAACAGGGGGCATTACAGAAGCTTCATTGATAGCGCTTCCACCCAAATTTGCCTTAAAAACAATACGAAAAATATTGCCGGAATTTGTATTAAACTTATCATAACTCAGTTCATCCTGAACATATAGCATAATGATAAAACAAGTAGCAATGCCCATTGACAAACCAAGAATATTGATAATAGAATAAAGCTTATTCCTTACTATATGCCGCCATGCAGTTTTAAAATACCCCTTAAGCATAGAGATTTAAAATTTGAAATTTGAAATTAGTCGAGTACTACAGGTTAACAAGTTTGGGATTCCCGACTCCCCACCTTCTCTCCTTCCCTGTAAGAGAGAGAACTGTATTATTGTATAAAGCAAAACAACTTATCTATCACATCGTATATAAAACAAACCCAAACAAACAAAGCCGAATTTTAATTTTTCTATGTTTTCGTCACTTGTCAACCCTGGGGTATCTATCTGCCAATATCTCAACACAATTTAATCCAGGACACCTCTCTTTACTGAACCTCAGGATGAAAAAAGAACAGTTGGTCATATTACTACGTTCTCAAACTCTTCATCTTTAAATCTGTTTGTCACTTCTGGGTTTTGTCGTTATACTCACTCTGTTCGTAATGACTGAACCGGGTTAGCTACCGCTGCTTTTATCGCCTGGAAACTAACCGTTATTAGTGCAATTCCGATGGCAATAGCACCTGCTAAAGCCAGCATCCAAATATTTAATGTAACGCGATATACAAATGATTGCAACCATAAGTTCATTGCCCACCACGCAATAGGTGTGGCAATTATAATAGATATAGCCACTAGTCTTAAAAACTCTTTTGAAAGCAATTGTACGATTCCAGAAACACTTGCACCCAATACTTTTCTTATCCCAATTTCTTTTTTTCTTTGTTCAGCGCTAAAATTGGCAAGACCAAATAAACCCAAACAAGAAATAAAGATTGCCATTATGGTAAATAAGTTAATAATATGAGATAAAGTAATTTCTGCTGAATATTGTAGTTGAACTTCATCATCCAGAAAATAATACTCAAAAGGGAAAGCCTGCAAATTTTTGCGCCATATCGTTTCAATTTTTGAAAGCAGGAATTTATAATCTGTACTGCTAACTGAAACAATAATGTGAGATATCCCCGCATCCTTTGGATTATACCGAAGCATGAAAGGGTTGATCTCATTATGTAAAGAACTATAGTTAAAATCTTTCATCACACCAACGATCTCCATAGAAAGTTCAGGTTCCGACTGAAATTGGGTATACAGTTTGGTACCTGGCGCTTGTTGCACTTTTAAGCCTAAACGTTTACAAGTGGTTTCATTTATTAATACCCTTCCTGAATCATTTAAATGAAAATCTCTCCCTGCAATAATTTTTATACCATTTGTGTTAACGAAGTATTCATCAGAAGTAATATTTTGTACATCCGTTGAAGTAGCTGCACTACCACCACGCAGATAAACCCCAAAGTCATAAGGTACAAACCTTCCGAGATAACCATTTGATTTACTGACAGATTTTACATCTGTCAGTTGCCGCAAGTCTCCTGCGAATGCATCTATCTTAGTTTTAGAATCATTAGTATAAAAATTAAAAATGAGCTTTTGCTTTTTGTCAAACCCTAAATCTTTATTTTCAATAAAATGTAATTGCTTATAAATAACAATTATACCTGTAATTAAAAGTACAGCTAAAGCGAACTGAAACACGACCAGAGAACGTCGGATACCAGTAGCAGAAATATGACTGGAAAAATTCCCTTTAATCACTTTTATTGCATGGAAGGCAGATAAATAAAATGCCGGGTATATTCCAGCAACAATACCTGTTATTGTAATAATTCCGGCAAGTAATAACCATATTCTGTAATCATTCAACATAGATAATTGAATATCCGCCTGTGTAATATTGTTTAAATATGGCATAAACAAGAGTAGCAAAGGAATTGCTATTGTAACACTGAGAATTGACAATAAAAAAGATTCGCTCATGAATTGCTTTACGAGATCTTTGCGTTCTGCACCTATCACTTTTCTAACACCAACTTCTTTAGCTCTTTTAGACGCCCTTGCTGTTGAAAGGTTCATAAAATTGATGCAGGCTATTACTTGTATAAGTATTGCAATTAATAGTAAAATGTTTAGAAAGGAAGGGGAAACTGTTTTAGTCATTTCAACTTCATAACCTGTTGTAGTATGTATGCCGGCAATTGGCTGTAAATGCAATCGCTTTGTCATACCAATTTGTTTTAATTGATCTGCACCATACCTCTGCAAAAACATGGGTAGTTTCTTTTCTAAAGCAGCAGCGTTAGCACCAGGGCGGAGCTTTATGAATGAATTTGTGAAATTGTTTCCTGACCATGTATTATTATGCAAAACATAACTCCCAATTCCACCACTGTTCATCGTTATAAAAATATTTGCCTGAACAATTGATTTACCCAGACTTCCATCCACAACTCCTGTTACTTTAAAATTATGTTTCCCATTGCTGTCATCAATGGTAACTATTTTACCAATTGGATCTTCTTTTCCAAATAATTTTTCAGCAGTGTTTTTTATTAAAACAGTTGAGTATGGCTCATCCAACACATTCTTTTCATTGCCATAAACAAAATGATAGGTGAATATGTCAAAAAATGTTGAATCAACATACATTGAATTAGTTTCATAAACAGACTTTTCTTTATAGCGAATCAAATGCTTTGTTTTGCCGAAATCACCTATAACCCGGGTGTATTGCTCTACTTCCGGGAAATCCTTTTTAATAGCCGGTACTATTGGGGGCGAACAGGTGGAATTATTATGTACATCACCAGAAACACTAAACCATGTAGTAACACGGTAAATATCTTTTGCATCTTTTTGATGCTTATCATAACTGTATTGCTCCTGCACATACAACACAATATATAAACAACACAATGTGCCGATCGCCAAACCCAAAATATTTATGAAAGAAAAAAGTTTATTCTTTCTGATATTACGCCATGCTGTAATAAAATAATTTTTAATCATCCTGTTAATTGTTATTTAATAATTGCTAATTCTTCACACCATTTTCAAACCCTTTATCACGAAATCTGTTTGTCAGATCTTGATTTTGTCGTTATACTCACTCTGTTCGTAAAGACTGAACCGGGTTTGCTATTGCAGCTTTTATGGCCTGGAAACTTACTGTAGCCAATGCAATAAAAATGACGAGCAATGTGGCGGGTACAAAAAGCTCCCAGCTTATAGAAATCCGGTAAGGATAATTTTCAAGCCATTTGTTGGATACGATCCATGCGGAAGGTATAGCTATGATCAATGAAAAAATTACCAATACAAGAAATTCTTTGGAGAGTAACTTAACCACATTATTTACTGAAGCTCCCAATACTTTACGAATACCAATTTCTTTGGTTCGCTTTTCTGCTGATAAAACAGATAAGCCAAACAACCCAATGCACGAAATAAATATAGTGAGTATCGCACCGAATAACATGATCTGTTTCCATTTTGCCTCCGCATCATAAGCTTTAATATTTTTGTCATTCATAAATACATAACTGTACGGACTCAAAGGGAACAACTGTTTGAACTTGCTTTGTATTGTTTTTAATGCGGACGAAGCAGTGTTGGGTTTAATTTTTATAAATACCGTACCATAAGAATTATCCGGGTTCATAGTAAATAATTGTGGCCCTATTTTTTGGTTTAATGATTGGTAATGGTAATCTTTTACTACTCCGATTACAGTGTATGTTTTATTATTTCTGTACCAGAAATTAACCGTTTGGCCTATTGGATTTTCCCATCCTGCTTTTTTTACAAAAGATTCATTTACCAAAACTGCATTTGCAGAGTCTGAAGGAAACTCCGAAGAAAAGTTTCTCCCTTCCGCTATAGGAATTTTTAATGCCGTTAAAAATGATTCATCTACCGTTTCATAATTGAATTGAATCCTAGAATCATTACTAAGTTTTGCCATGGTGCTCCAGGAGCCATCATTCTTTGGAGCTACGCTTAGAATATCATGATTTTTAAGTAATTCAATTTTAAAAAGCCATGCTTCATCATGTGTTTTAAATTGTTTATTAATCAAAACAATATCTGAATCATCATATCCTAATTTTTCTGTAGTCAAAAAATTAAACTGTTTATAAATCGTAAATGTGGCAATAATTAGAAAAGAAGCCAGCGAAAACTGTAACACTACTAATGATTTTTGTAAAAAATTATTTCCGGAGTGTATAAAACGGCTATATAAGGTTTTTACAGGATTATATCCAGACAGTACAAGCGCAGGATAAAAACCGGCAAGCAGGGAAGTAAGAATGAACAATAAAATATATCCAGCAATCAATTTGACATCAAATAAATAGGAGAGCGCCAGTGATTTATTTGCAAGTTTATTAAAAACCGGAAGTATTAGTTGCACGATTAATACAGCTAACGCAAAAGCAATAATGCTTAATAGAAACGATTCGCCCAGGAACTGAATAATGAGTTGTTTTCTGCTGCTACCAACTACTTTTCTGATCCCGATTTCCTTTGCACGCTTTACAGAACGGGCAACAGTAAGATTAACGAAATTGATACAGGCAATCAGCAGCACAAACAAAGCAATTCCTGAGAGAATATAAGAATACATCGGATTACTGGCTCCTGAAAGTCCGTTTTGTGATGGCAGCTCTGTACTCAGGTGCATGTTCAGCATGGGCTGTAAAAGATATGTTGCTTTCCAGTTATCTACTTCTGGTCCGAATTGTTTTCGCAAAGCGGCAAGTGCATCCTTCGAATCGGAAAGATAAAAATGTTGCATCCTGGATTCGATGGACTGTACATTAGCATCCTGATCCAACACAACAAATGTGTTAAGAAAGAAATTGAACCAGTTTTCACTGTTGGATGCATCTGCCTTTGTTTCTTTAAAAGGCAATAACATCTCAAATCTTATAGAAGAGTTTTGAGGGCAATTTTTTGCAACTGCTGTTACTTTATGAGGAACAAAAACGCTGTCATCTTTTAGCATCACTATTTTACCAATAGCATCTGTTGTTCCAAACTGCAATTTGGCAGCATCTTCTGACAGCACCACAGACAAGGGATCTTTTAAACAAGAGCTACGGTTGCCGCTAACCAAAGGAAATGAAAAGATGTTGAAGAAGGAGGAGTCTGTATATAACAATTCCTGGTCTTTTATTTCAGATCCGAGTTTTATATTTTCGTTTCCCTGTTGAATGCGGACAAAACTTTTTATTCCCGGTATATTTTGCGTAAATCGAGGACCCTGTAAGAATCCTGTATTAGGATCCTTTTTTTGACTATTGCCATTGACATCCACATTCTGTGTTACAATGCGGTAAATATTATTTGAATTACTCAGAAAACGGTCGTAGCTTATTTCATCCTTAACATATAAGATAATCAGCATTGCACATGCTAGGCCTATACTCAATCCTGAAATATTGATAGCAGAATAAATTTTGTTTCTGCCAAGATTCCTGAATGCGATTTTAAAATAGTTTTTAAACATTTGAAATTTAAGATTTAAAATTAAGCCTCACCCTCCTTCTCCCTCTCCTTGCAAAAGAAAGGGAGCGGTGTTGCAGAATATATCCAATCGTTTGTTCTTCCACATTAACATTTGAATAAAGCCGGACAAACGTTTTACATTTTTACACTTTCTCACTTTTCAAACTTCTAGATTTTTTACATCTCTCCTATTCTTCAGTTGTCTCGAATGCCAGGTCACTCTGTCCTCAAGCTTTTCACCGGATTCGCCAACGCCGTTTTAATACTCTGCAAACAAATAGTAGTTAAGGTTAATAAAAGCAATACCAACGGCGGCACAACAAACATAAACCAGCTTAGCCTGATATGGAATGCGTAACTCTTCAGCCATTTATTTGCCGCCCAATAAATAACCGGCACCGCTATAGCAGCCGCCAGGCAAACCAGCCTGATAAAATCTTTTGAAACAAGCAGCAACACATTGGAAACCGATGCCCCCAGCACTTTGCGGATGCCGATCTCTTTGGTACGCAGCTTTATTATAAATGCGGAAAGCCCGAGCAATCCAAGGCAGGCAACAACAATTGCCAGCGAAGCAAATAACCCGAACACATTGCCTAAACGCTGGTCGGACTGGTACTGATTGTTAAAATAATCATCAAGAAAAAATGATTCGAACGGCTTCCCTGGGAATGCTTTCTTAAACACAGCTTCTATACCAGAAAGATTTTTATTGATATTTGTTGTATTCACACTGACCGAGGCATAATGCCCAGACTGTTCGTGATAGTCCTGGTAAAGAAATAAGATCGGATCGTATGTCTCTTTCAGTGAACGCTGATGAAAATTCCTGACCACCCCTTTGATAGAAACAAGAAATTCCGATACCCCCACGGAAAATGTAGCCTTCTGGTTAATAGCTTCTTTTGGAGATTTGAAACCTAAACTTTTCATAAGGGCTTCATTTATCAAAACCCTTAGACTCCCGTCCTGCCCATGGATCCCCGGCAAAAACTTAAAATAAATTCCAGAGCTGTCTGCTACTGAAAAATTACTTCCTTCCACCAGCGGTATATGGTAGGTATTTAGGAAATCATGATCAATGCCCATTATGTAGGTGTTAAAATTGTTTTGCTTATCCTGGCTGGTTTTTCTTATCGTATTATGTTGGGCAATAGCCCGCCCGGGTACCTCCGAAGTGTATGTTGCATTTAATACAGAGGGTATTCTTAATACTTCGTGTTTGAAATACTCCATCTTAGATTGATATGTTGAATCAAACATGAGTGGCAGTTTAATCACCAGTGTCTGCTTTGTTTTATAACCCAAATCGCCACTGCGCATAAAATTCAGTTGATTGAATACCACCAGCGTGGCAGCGATCAGCATAATGGAAAGAAAAAATTGAAAAGAAAGCAGCACCCGCCGGAGCGACAGGTTCATATTTGATTTTATGACCAGTCCTTTCAATACCCTTATAGGATTGAAAGAGGATAATATAAATGCGGGATAAGCCCCTACCAGCAGGGCGCCCAGCAGAAATATCCCTGAAGCATACAACCAGAAGGAAAGATGGCTTCCCACGCCCTGCGTAAAAAATCCTCCACTGATATTCTTACCAATGAACCGGTTAAACCAGGGCATGCTCTCCATAATGATTATTACGGTAACCATTAAGGCCATTACATTGATGATAAACGACTCCAGCAGAAACTGCGTTATCAGTTGCTTTTTCATAGCGCCCGATACTTTGCGTATCCCAACTTCTTTGGCTCTTTCCATTGATTTGGCGGTAGAAAGATTAATATAGTTCGTCCAGGCGATCAGCAAAATGAACACACCTATAATAGAAAGGAAAAAGACTTCTTTTTCACTGCCGTTTATCTCGGCTTCTTTATTGAAGTGAGAGGTAAGGTGTATGCCGGTCAGCGGCTGCAGGTGAAAAGATGACCTGAAGTTCAGCTCCTTCATGGTATTACCAAGATATTTATCAATGAAAGCAGGGAATTTTGCCTCCAGCTTTTTTGTGTCTGTTCCCGGTGCAAGCAATACATAGGTGTACCATTCCGGCCAGGTCCAGTTGGCATTAAGATAATTTTCTTCCGCAGGAAATCCCGCCATAGGAAACAACACATCGAACTTTATATGGGAGTTTTCCGGCGGGTTTGCAAAGACACCGGTAACTTTTTTGGGAAACGATCCAATAACCGTAAGTGTTTTGTTTAAAGGGTCTTTATCCCCGAAATATTTTTTTGCCACCGATTCGGAGATCACAACAGACCCTGGATCCTTAAGGCAGGTATGCTTATCTCCAAGGGTCAGGGGAAAAGAAAAGATATTAAAAAAGGAAGGGTCAACAAAATAGATATTATTTTCATAAAATGTCTTGAACCCCTTACCCTCTTCTTCTTCATAAGCCAGGTAATTCGATTTAGACAGAAGAGCAATGTTAATCATTCTTACATAATCTATTACTTCGGGAAAATCCCTTTTCATTGCCGGTCCGAGGGCAGGATGATTGGTGACAGAGGTCCCGTTATCAGCAAAACTTCCCGAGTAGGAAATGGGAACACGATAGATGTTCGGCGCATTGGCATGAAACCTGTCGTAGCCTGATTCAAAAGCCACATACTGGAATATAAAAAAACATGCCGCCATGCCAAGCGCCAGCCCGAAAATATTGATACCGGAATATATCTTATTCCTTACCAGGTTCCGCCACGCGGTTTTGAAGTAACCTTTGAGCATGGAGATTTAAGTTTTAAGATTTTAAATTACTTGACTGCTACAGGTTTTCAAGTTCTGAACTTCCTCCTCACCCTCCTTCTCCCTCTCCTTGCAAAGGAGAGGGAGCGGTACTATATAACAATTACAAACTTTTAGTTCTTCCATATCAACTATTGTACAGAACCAGGCTTTTCGTTCCACATTTTTACATCTCTCCTATTCTTCAGTTGTCTCGAATGCCAGGTTGCCCCTCTCACCTTCAACTCAACCAGCCATAAACTTAGGCACTCCTCTCCATGCGGTGGAGAGGGGCA
>JAFDXG010000104.1 GCA_018268105.1 Bacteroidota bacterium
GCCCCTTATGAGCCTTTGTGCTGTTTGGGCAAGGCAATTTCCCTGGGGACAGATCGAACCTTTTTATGGCTTGGGATGGCAGGCTATCTCTTTATTCGCCTTGTGCAGAATGTACTTTCTATTGACAGCTTACCAAAACTATAAATCAAGTCCACTAAATAATTATGACGCAGGCACAAGGCTGGGTCATTCCTCTGGCAAGCCTATCATTAGAATAACCATATATTCACCATCCATAAATTACGCTTGGGCTTGGTCAGCCACTAACAGCGGCTTGTAGCCATACGGGCAGACAAGGGTACTTGGGCTTTAGTAATCCTATTGGGCTTCGGTTGTAAGTTGACCGTTTCTCAACCGGCATGGAGCAGTGGCTGCGTACGCTTCGCTTAATTTACGCAGCCCCTTTATTAAACTCAAAATTCTACTTACCTTCAAGTCCGGCTATCGGCAGACGGGCTTTAATGCCCGTACGGCTACAAGCCTTGAACCGTTGTGCGGCATGCTATGAGTGACAGTTCCTAAATTAGACAACCACCAAAACCAACTGACATGAAAATTCCGCAAGCCCACGCTTCGCAAAAACAAAAGAGCTGCAAAGCCACCCACAAGCTGACACACATTTGCAGCACATTTGTTTTTGCCCGACTCACAACGAACACTCCAAATTTCCCAAGACACTAACCCACACCCCTGCAAATGGCTAACTTCCTTTATTTCTCAGATTATATAAAGCCAGCTTTAAATAAAATACGATTTGCTTTCATCGTATCAGGAAGATTTTTAAAAATACTTTTCAGATGGAGAAAAGGAATCCGCCTATTGCATCTTGACTATGCAAAAAAATATCAGTTTCAAAACAGCTACCTGATTATTCGTTACAGATTTAAAAATGCTCTTTGGTACAAGTTTAAATACATAAAGAAAACAACAGAGAAACAAACTATTATTTTCAACTTAAACAATATACCCGAATTACCAATTGAGTTAACTGTTTACGGATTTTTCAGAACTAAAACATTTGATATTTCAATTGAGCCTGAATTTTATTTGCAAACTGCATCTTTTAAAACATCTATTACCAGACTTTATGAAATAGAGTTACAAGAAACTACTATCAACATGAGCATTGCACAACCAATTACAGCAATCCCAAAAATAAAAGTATTCCATCCAAAGATTCAAGTCAAACAAGCATCCTTCAACCAAACTGATTTTTTATGAAAGAAAGAGATTATTATATAACTCCCAAATCAAACAGGGTAATGCGTTTCTTATGGAAAGCTGCAGGCGGAGACCGTTATTTATTAGAACGAGCTACTTACAGTGACCAAGTAAAATATATGTGCCTTGGGGGAATTGTCTTTGCTACAGGTGCTATGGCAGGACTTGCAGGTGGTTATGCGTTTTACACCATTTTTTCGCCTAAAACGGCTGATGTACTAGACAAAACTAAAACTCTTTTAACAAATGCAACCTATATTCCGACTGACCCAATGACCGTGGTTCTATCTGTAATTTTTGGAATTATTTGGGGTTTAATAATCTTCAACATAGATAGGTTTATTGTAACAAGCACCGGTAAAGGAGACGGAACAGAAGCAATTACATGGGAAGAGTTGAAAGGAGCTATACCAAGAATAATCATGGGGATGATAATTGCAATCACCATATCAAAACCAGTTGAAATAAGGATGTTTAAAACTGAAATTGACTTAGCTGTACAGAAGCAGCAAAAGAAAGAAATTGAAGACGGAATATTGCAAGCACAGGCTAATTATGACAAAAAAGTAGCAGAAACAAAAACAAAAATGAATAAGTCATATAAACGGCTTGATGAAATTGATAGTTTAGTTAATTATCTAACTGTTCAGTTTAATAAAGAAGTTCGTGGGGAAGGAGGCAGTGTACCGGGATATGAAAAAAGAGCAAGAGCAATAGAAAGTCAGATTATTCAACTAAAAGATGAGAAAATAAAAATTGTAAATAATTCTGAATATTTGGACAATGTAGCCGAGCAAAAGCGACTTCAGGGTGAATTTAATAGTGATGTAAAGGAAGCAGAAAAAAGAGCAGCAACTTTAGACGGGCTACTTATTAGAATTCAAAAAGCACACGAAATTGCCGGCTGGGTGATTTCTTTATTTATTACACTTCTCTTTATGGCAATAGAATTGACTCCAGTTTTTTTCAAATTAATGCTTATCAAAACACCGTATGATTATCTGGCAGAAAATCGGGATGAATTAATTAAAGCAGAAAATGGAATTGAGGTTCGCTACGATTACTATAAAGATAAAGTTGGGCAGGAACGGCATCTTGTAATAAATCACGAAGCACATAAATTAGTTTACGAAAAAATCAAAGTGACAGAAATTCAGAAAGAACTCACTGACTATGCTGTTGAACAATATAAAAACAGAGAGAAGAAAAAAATTGACGAAAATCTTGATGATTACATAAAGAATATTTCACCCGATGAACCAGGCAATCCACAGGCTTAGGCTATTTCTTTGCTTCTTTTCAGGAGAGGATGATTTTATCATCAGGAAATGTAATGCCCGTATTCAAATATCTTTTGCATTAATTGGGTCGTTTGTATTATTTATTTTATTAGGCTGCTTTATTAGTGCCTTTGAATTTACTGAACACTTGTTTCATAGCAGATTTGCAGATATCATAATCGGATTAATATGGGCAATGATGGTTACTAACCTTTATCTGCTCTTGCTCTATACAATTTCTCCTTCGCTATTGCCAGTAGCAATAAAAAGAAAAAGAAAACAAAAAGGAAAACTCAGGAAAATTATTATTGAAAATAAATCGAAGGAGAAAAATCCTTTTCAAAGTTTTTCGTTCTTATTTAGAACAGGGCTTATCACTTTTTTGGCAATAATAATGGCACAGCCACTGAATGTCATGTTATTTACCCCATATGAAAAGGCTGAAACATTTGCGGCAGCAATTAAGGAAATACTTGGTGGACACAACCAACTTTCATGGTTAGCCTGGATAATCACTTTCCTCAATTGCGCTATATTTTTATTACCTGTATATTTTAAATTTCAGGTGAGAACAATTTCAAAGAAAAGCTTCAAAGATGATTTCGAAGGCGAGCACCCTCAAAAAGGGTTGAAACATTTAAGAGAACAATTAGCCAATCCTACAGATTTTGAAAATTTATCGCAGCAAATATTATCTACAAATATTAATTCAATTCGCACATCCGATTTTTATTTTCAGAAATCATTGATTGAACATAGGATTATCCTTGAGGAATATGAACAGTTCAAGAAAATATATTGTTCTGTTTTGATTGAGAAAAACAAAGAGTATGTCCGGAAATGTTGGCAAAATTTTATGCCGTTATTGAACAGACTTGAAAAAATCAATCCCGAAAAATACCAATTATGGTATAATCACATCCTTAACGATTTGCAGGAAGAAGAAATCCAGCGGTATGAATATTGGGCAGACCCGCCATTTCGAACAATTCATAAAAAGCTGAATAGAAAATTGGCGACTGAGGAAGAATTATTACAAACCTTCTATCAACAAAACAATTGACAGCCGTTGTTATAATAATCATAGTGGTTATCATTGCCATTTTTTTCTTTTTAGCATCAAAGAAAAAAGAAACAGATACATCAGTTATACAAATTGTTAACGATAACAAGAAGCAATCAACAGATAATATCCCAGAGGAAATATTTACTGATGAAAATGGCAAAAAATATAAGCAGATATTAAAAACAAGAGAACTTCCACGAAAAACATATCTGTTAGGAACACTTCAAGGAAAATATTGGGGAGAAATTGACCAAGCAAAAGAAGAAGAATTTCAATATTCAAAATTTTATGACTTCCATATTTATGAATCCGAGGTTTCTGATTCTGAAATAAGTACAACAGCATTTCAATTTATCCCAGATTCAAACTTTCCAAGGGAAAGACTTCCTCAACTACTTCCTATAATAGTAAAGAAAGACGGAAAAGAGTACGCCGTTAATATTTATGAGCCGCAACTTGCAAACATTAAGTTTATTTCAAAACTTCACCAAACAGAAGGCAAGGAAGTGTTTGGAACAATTGAAGCGAAAATAACAGGCTACCTACTTGACTTTCTTAGGGAGGAATACCATGAAAAGGAATATTTGCAAGAGGCTCGACCTGAAATTACCAAAAAGCCTTTAGAACCTACAAAGACATTTGTTCCAACAGGAAATATTGAATTCAAAAATGGATATGAACGGACAGAGTATTACTATTCCGATTACAAATCAAAATATTGGGGAGACTGGAAATATAAAAGACAAGCAAATGCTGCAACAAGCGAAGGCTGCCTTTCTTCAGGACTTGGCATAATTGGAGGGATTATAGGCATAGCTTTCCTTATTCTATTATTACCAAGAATAGCCATCCTTTTACCCTTTTTTCTCCTGCCTTTATTATTTCGGATAATCCCTGAAATTGCCTGGAGTTGGATTTTCAGAATTGCAGGCATTTTATTGCTTATCGGGTTTATAGTATCAATTCTAAATGCCATTACACACACTTCAAGAAGCTATTTTCCAAAACCAATTGTGAAGGATAAACCAGAAGAAAGAAAACCACAATACAACCCAATTGTTGATACTGTAAATAAAAATCCAATTAGAGATACATTAATTACTCATTACAGAAGCTGGAAAGATTATGCAAACAATCAATATGAAGGGAAATTCTGGGTACGACAGTCAGCATTAATAAATGCCTCAACTTTCAAAAACAACCTCAGCATTTCAGAAAATACAGAACAGAACTATAACGAAATTGTCTTTCGTTTAAAAGAGAATGACAAAAATAATTTACAAGGTATTTATCAGCTATTTGATTCAATAAAAACAGCTAATAACTTACCGGGAGATAAGTTTGCAGAATTGATTGTTTCATTTGTTCAGGACATTCCTTACACAGTTGTCCTTCCAAATGCTTGCGATGCCTCATTATATTCTGACAATTTTATTAGAAACTATTTGTCTACCTCTGATGCAAGGTGCGATGGATATGAAAGGTTTGGTATAAATACACCTGTTGAATTTATGGCAACGCTGAACGGTGATTGCGATACAAGAACTTTATTGATATATACATTGCTTTCGCATTATGAGTACGATGTCGCAATGTTGAGCAGTGAGTATTATAATCATTCACTAATTGGCATAAACCTACCTTACGAAGGGGTAGCATACACTTACAATACGCAGAGATATATATTGTGGGAAACAACGGCACCCAATATAAAACCGGGAATTTTACCCAATGAAATATCAAACTTAAATTATTGGAGAATATCACTTAAATCAAAATAACATGAATACTTCAAAAACAGTCATACTAACAATAGCAATTCTGATTGCACTTGTAATTTTAATAATGACGATTCAGTTGCTTTCCAGAAAAACGAAAAATAAAAATTCAGAAGATGGGAAGTTGAAATTATCTTATGGAATTTGGTTTATAACCTTTTTTTTATCTGGCTCTTTAGTAATGTCAAAAGTAGTTTTTGTCCTTAATGAAAGCATTGACAATATCTACAAGACTATCCCAACAAAAAGTTTATTTGAAAGTTTTAAAATGGGCTCATTATTTATTGGGTTGGGAATTGTATGGCTGTTGCTCTGGTATTTCATTTTAAACATTCTGTCAGTATTAATAATGGGGAAAAGAAATTATGTGAAGGAAATTGAAACAAACAATTATTCGTATTTTCTTGTGAAAGGCATTATTCTAATCGGGTTTACCATTTGCCTATTGCCAGTATTTGAAATAATTTTAAGAGAATTCATGCCAAATATTCAAATTCCGTTTTACCACTAAACTAAACCTTTATGAGAAATATTATTTTTATAGCAGTTACTATATCTGCATTGTTTTATTCTTGCGTTTCCCAATCCGAGCATGATAAAATCATTTCCGAAAAAGATGCGATTGCCCAAGAACGAGACAAACTCAAACAAGAATTAGAGGATATAAAATTTGGCGCTCCAAATTTATTGGCTGATGGTAAAAAGTTTTACGATGCCAAAGATTTCACACAATCAAGGCAGAAGTTTCAAATGCTTTTAGATAAGCATCCCGATATGCCTCAATCCATCGAAGCGAAAAAATATCTTTCAAATATAGACGAAGAAGAACTCTGGAATAATGCCAGCACATCAGATGATATTTCATATTCTGAAAGCTATATATCAAAATATCCAAAGGGAAAATATATTAGCAAAGCAATTTCGAGACGTAGTGAATTAAAAGCTTTGAATATGCAAAGAGCATATGATGCGGCCTTGAACCAAAACACATCGTACGGATGGAAAAAATTTCTTGAAGACTATCCCAACCATGATGAGGCGGCTGCAATACGAAAAAAGATTATCCGTTTGGAAGTGGATGAAATTTCAGGTGACAGAGAAACTGGCCAAATCCCTTCTTTTAATCAATACAATTCAAGCTACTCTTCTAACTCATCCGTTGCAATAACCAACAGTACGGGATGTGAACTTACAGTTCGTTATAGTGGGCCGGATGCAGCAATGATTACAATTCCTTCTGGTGGTACAAGAACAGTTTATTTATCCAGCGGAAGTTATAAGATTGCAGCTTCTGCCTGTGGTGCAAACTATGCCGGAACAGAAAGCCTGCATGGCGAATATGGCTCTACTTTCTATATTACTACAAGCAGATATTAAAATGCTAACCCTTATTAAACTAATATTAGCTGTCCTGTTTTTTGTTTGCTTACTTGATATGCCTTATGGCTATTATCAATTGGTTAGATTTGCTGCGCTAATCGGCTTTGCAATTCTGGCATACACCGCATCTGAACAAGGTCAAAAAACCGAAGCTATCGTTTATGTTTCTTTGGCAATTTTATTTCAGCCCTTAATTAAAATTGCTTTGGGCAGGCAACTTTGGAATGTGGTAGATGTTGTTGTTGGAATCGGACTTTTAATATCAATATTTATTAAGCCAAAAGAAAGCCCACGCTAAAGCAAGCACATTTGCAAGGCACACAGACCTTGACACATAGCCAACCTTGCAAAAGAGCTTGCTTGCCATCGCACAGGGACACACTCCGCTATTCGCAGGTGGACACATAACGACAGACGAGAAGCACGACCGCACAACAGGGAGTTTGCTGCTATGCTGGCAGACGAATATATTCTCAGCTTCATATCGCTATCAGCCCATATCCAGCCGACGGAATTCTATCAGCTTTTGTTGTTATCTTCATCATCAGTTTTTCAATCAGCAGCAGCTCCGGGCTGGACATTATAAAATACCAGCACAGCAGCAAGCTCTGGCCGTTATAGGCTAGCCGCTTTTCGCTGCACACATGGACTTTTATCCTTTTGTACTTTTCTCTATTGACACAAAAGACCGCTACTTTTGAATTTTCTGTTTACGGTGCA
>JAFDXG010000105.1 GCA_018268105.1 Bacteroidota bacterium
CTGAATCTTGGGCAAAACCCGCTTACCGACAAGTGTATCGCTTCGCTCAAACAATTAAGCGGACTTAAGAAAATAAATCTCTGGCAAACGCAGGTAACGGAAGAGGGTTCCAAAGTGCTGCAGTCACAGTTGCAGGGGATAGTCATAGAACGTTAATCAATAATTATAACAATGCGGCAAAAAATAATACGATTATTCCTGCTTTTGAACACAATCATTTTTGCCTCCGCCAACAGCAAACCCTTTCCCCGTAAAGTTCACCGGATCCTTTTCCTCGGCAACAGCATTACGTATGCAGGGCAATATATTACCGATATAGAGGCCTGGTTCGTTACTCATTATCCTAAAAAACATTATGAGTTTATTAATATAGGACTGCCCAGCGAAACCGTTTCGGGATTGACAGAAGAAGGGCATGCCGGTGGAAGATTCCCGCGCCCGGACCTGCATGAAAGACTGGCAAGGGTGCTGGCTGCTGTTAAACCCGACCTTGTGTTTGCAAGCTATGGTATGAATGACGGTATATATCTGCCCTTTGATGAACAACGTTTTGAAAAGTTCAAAGCAGGTATCACAGGGCTGCACAATGAAATTGTAAAAACCGGTGCAATCATTTTACACCTTACCCCGCCCGTATTTGACGAAAAGAAAGGGGGGCACAAAGGATATTCGCAAGTGCTGGATCGCTATTCCGAATGGCTGATCAGTCAGCGCAATACAGCGAAATGGAAAGTCGCGGATGTTTATTTCCCCATGAAAAATTTTTTAGAGGAACACAGGGCAACAGATTCTTCTTTCGCTTTTGCCAGCGATGGTGTTCATCCCGATGCATTGGGACATTGGATCATGGCAAAGCAAATACTGCTATACCTCGGTGAAAAAAATGTTGCAAATATTGAAAGCATAGAAGAAGCTGTAACAGTGCAGCAAAATGGAAAAGAAATATTGCAGTTGATTGTGCAACGCCAGCAGATGATGAAAGACGCCTGGCTCACAGCAACAAAACATACCCGCCCGGAAATGAACGTGGGATTGCCGCTGGAGGAAGCAATAGAAAAAGCTGCGGCAATGGAGAAAGAAATAAAGGCGCTCCTGCACCAAAATTGATCGTGAACTACAGAAGATAAGAGCCCCCCATTTGAACCTTAGTGTCTTCGTGTCTTTGTGGTTCAAAAAAGTTAACCCCGAATAAAGATATTTACCCGAATTTTATAAGCAAATACAAAGCATGAAGAAAGAAAAGATAAAGAAACTGATATATTGTTTCCTGGTCAGCTTCTTTATCACTTCCTCTGCCTTAGCCCAAAAAATCCGCATTGCCTGTGTAGGCAACAGCATTACTGCAGGAGCTAAGCTGAATGATCCCCCGAAAGAATCTTATCCCGCACAATTACAGCGCCTCCTGGGTGATCAGTATGCTGTATTCAATTTCGGCGTAAGCGGCAAAACCGTGGTAAAGGCCAATGGTTATGCAGTTACATCTACTTTCAAAGAAGCTTTACTTTCCCATCCGGATATTGTATTTATCAAATTAGGCACCAATGACAGCCGGCTTCCTTACCGGCTGGATGTGCCGGAACAATTTGACGACGATTATAAGTCTATCATCAGTGCTTTCCGCCAGCAATCTCCTTCTCCAAGAATTATTTTACTGCTGCCCGTCACTTCTTATCTTACCGATACAGCAAGGCAGGCAGATAGTGTGATCACTCATCTCATCATTCCCCATATACAACAGGTAGCTTTTGATGAAAAGATTGAGCTGGTAGACCTACACTCCATTACGCGTAACAAAGAAGCGCTTTTCCCCGACCAGCTACACCCTTCAGTTGAAGGCGCTGCCATCATTGCAAAGCGCTTATATGAAGCCGTTATTCAGAAACCTGCCAAACCTTTTGATATCTTTGAAAAAATAGATACCGCTTATACTGTATCTTCTTTTCATGGATATGATTGTGCTGATTTTACTTTTGACGGAAGATCGGCGAAAATTGTAAAACCCAGGATCATTGCGAAGAATAAACCCTGGGTATGGCGGGCAAGATTTTGGGGACATGAACCTCAGACAGATATAGCATTGCTCGACAGGGGTTTTCATATCGTGTATTGCGATGTTGCAGAACTCTTTGGCAATGCTGAAGCTATTGGTATATGGAACAGGTTTTATGATTTTCTCAAAGACGCCGGGCTTTCAAAAAAAGCAGTACTGGAGGGCATGAGCCGGGGAGGGGTGTACATTTACAACTGGGCAGCAGCTAACCCCAAAAAAGTAGCCGGTATTTATGCGGATGCCCCGGTGCTTGATCTTAGAAGTTGGCCGGGCGGAAAAGGGAAAGGGAGCGGCAGCGCCGGCGACTGGGAGATTTTTAAAAGAGATTATGGTTATACCACAGAAGAGCAGACCAAGGATTTTAAAAATAATCCATTAGATAAAATCGCAGCTATCATAAAAGGCCGCTATCCAATGTTGCACGTTGTTGGTGATGCGGATAAAGTGGTTCCTGCAGATGAAAACACCGTTCTGTTTGAAAAAAAAATTAGGGCGGCGGGAGGTAACATACAGGTTATCCATAAGCCGGGTGTAGGACATCATCCGCATAGCCTGTCAGATCCGCAGCCCATTGTAAATTTTATACTTAAAGCTGTAAACTATAATTAAATGAATAAAAAGAATTTTATACTCGTTGCATTCGCTTTGCTGCAGCATACATTGTATGCGGCCATTACAGATACGGTGGAAACCTATAGCCCCTCTATGAAAAAAAACATTAAGGCAGTGGTGATTCGTCCCGATAATTATAATAAACTCCGGGAGATTCCGGTAGTATATCTGCTGCATGGCTATAGCGGTAATTATTCTAACTGGGCATTCAAAGGTGCAGGAAAACTGGCAGACCAGTATCAAACAATGATAGTTTGCCCGGATGGTAATTATGATAGTTGGTATTGGGATAGCCCAATAGACTCTTCCTGTCGCTATGAAACTTATATCGCCACAGAGTTGGTAAACTGGATTGATTCAAAATATAAGACCATTAAAAACAGAAAAGGCCGTGCAATAACAGGTTTAAGCATGGGCGGACATGGAGCCTTGTATCTTGCTTTTAAACATCAGGATATTTTTGGCGCCGCAGGCAGCATGAGCGGGGGAGTAGATATACGCCCCTTCCCAAACAGTTGGAATATGGATAAAAGACTTGGCAGTTATGCAGAATATCCTGAAAGATGGGAAAAGCATAACGTTATTAACTTGCTTTACCTGCTTACCCCAAAATCGCTGGCACTGATTATCGATTGTGGTACTGAAGATTTTTTTTACGAAGTAAATAAAAGCCTGCACGAACAACTCTTATACAGAAATATTCCACACGAATATATTGCAAGACCCGGATCGCACAACTGGGAATACTGGACAAATGCGGTTGAATATCAAATGTTGTTTATGCACCATTTTTTTGAAAGCAGGTAGACAACTATTTTCTGATGATTATTCTTTGTGCCTGCCAATTACCTTTATCCGTTGTATATTTTAAAATATAAATTCCGTTTGTGACATTAAAATTAATTTTTGCCATACGGTTCTGAACGGTTGCCAGTCCTGTTGCCACAACTTTTCCGCCAGCATCATAGCACTCAATTTGTGTTGTGTTAGCACTCAGACCCTTAATGTAAATTATACCTGTTGTGGGGTTGGGGTAAACAGACACCTGTTGTACACCCAGGAATGAAACAGTTACTATTTTTGAATAGGAAAATTTGCCATCAGTATCTGTTTGCTTCAACCGGTAATAGCTGATGCCAGTATAAGGACTATTATCCTGTGTTGCATATTTCAGGATTACCTGACTGTAACCGCCCGGCGCCCTGGTAGATATATTCTGGATGGCCTCAAAATGTACGCCATCTTTACTTTTCTCTACTGTAAAAAATCGGTTATTGAATTCTGATGTAGTCATCCATTGAAGGTCAATGTTATTCTGATTCACCAATGCAGTAAAGTCTAGTGTTGTTACCGGCAGTATAACCATCTTTCTAAACCCGATAGCAAAGTTTGAAAAGGAATTAAATGCAGTTGGCGATGAGGTAGAAGCGATGCTGCCCGTAAGATATATTCCACCGCTATAGGCCGGGCCGCCCGCGCCGCCAACATCAATCCACGCATTGGGTGTGGCGTAGGTATTTTTAACGATAGTTATTGCGTTGCCATCGGTAACCAGGTCGTTTGTCCCAAAATGTATTTTAATAGTTTGGTTTCCGCTAAGTCCCGCTACCGGCTGATTATTGTTCGACGCATCGGTTCTGCCAATGGTATAATAATGCACTACAGACACAGAGGTAACTGTTGCGGGCAAGGTATATCCCAGGGCAGCCGCACTGGCGTTAAACAATTCTGCCTGGTAGGTATATAAAGCGCCGGAAGAATGAGCAACTGTAAGTTCAATCGGCCTGCAATCGCCGCCCTTACCAACCGGGAAATTTAAAGTACTGCTGCCCGAACTCGATTTTTGATACCGCATCGGCCCGTTGACATAGCTCGTGGATAACGCCGTACCTGCTGCAACGGTTGAGTTGTTGAGCATTGTTAGAATATGCGTTGCACTTGTGTTTAGAAGACCCGTCGTCAGCGTCAGTGCTGAGGAAACATTAACAGAAGTATTATTCAGCGTAACACCCCCACCGGTGTTGTCAATTGTCATCCTGGTAAACACGGGTATTGGGGTACCACTGACAACAGAGATATTTTGCCCGCCGGTACCGTTGAAAATTGCGGTTCCCGTGCTTGCGCCAAACGTCATCGTAGCGGGTGAAGAAATATTCAGATTGCCGGAATATGAAGCGGATTGTCCATAATTTGGATAGAATATTCCTGTACTGTTTTGTATAAAGTCTACATTATCGTTAAAACTATCCGGATTAGTACGCGTCATCATCAAATATCCTGTTCCGTTATTAGTAAATGTAGCAGCACCGTTAAAGGTATTTCCTCCCTGGCTTTGATCGTTTGTGGATCCGCTTTTAGTGCTGTTAACTGATCCATTGAAAACAGTTCCGTTAAAAATCAGACTGGGGCTTGTACTGGTAATATTTCCGCCAAACGAAGAGTTGGGTCCGAAAGTAAGATTACCTGTACCGGTTAAATTAATGTTTTGAGCTGAAGTGCCGGTCTGAGAAAACTGTTTAAGCAATAAAATACCAGCCGAAAAGCCCGTTGCACCAACACTGATTGTTTTACCTGATGCAAGAGTTACAGAGGCTGTAGTATTACCGGCACAGAACTGAACACCCTGACCGTTGGTAGAGTTTACTATAATATTGCCGGTAAAAACTGTTCCAGTCGAGTAATAGCTAACGAAAATACCTGTATTTGCCGATGGGGTATTATTAAAGGTGGTGACTCCTCCAAAAATATTGTTACTGCTGTTATAGGCAACATAAACATTACCGGTGCCGGTATTGTTAAATGTAGCTGTAGCATTGAACTGATCTCCATTGCCATTGCCAAACATTAGGTAACCTGAACCGGCATTTGTCATTACAACATTTCCGTTAAATATATTGTTACCGCTTGATGCGTTATTAGTTGACCCGTTTTTAATTGATGAAACATTCCCGGAGAAGGTGCAGCCATTAAAATATAATGAAGCGCTTGCAGAGGTAAGGTTTCCACCAATTGCAGAGGAGGGACCAAACGTCAGTGAAGATGTTCCGGTGAGCGGAAGATTTATAGCAGATGTTCCCAATTGTGTAAACCGGGTCAGGTTTAAATATCCTGCATCAAAGCCCGCCATTCCTACAGAAATTGTTTTTCCTGCTGCCAGTGTTGCATTTGAAGTTGGAGCACTACAAAATTGGATCCCCGTAGCAGCGCCGGTATTGGAAACAATAATATTTCCGTTAAACTGATTACCTGGAGTATTCCAGCAGGGTAGAATTCTGTCCGTCCCTGTATTAATGAAACTAACATCTGCGTTCCAGATATCAGCAACAGTATTACCAAACATCAGGTAGCCGTCTCCGTTGTTGGTAAAACTGCTTATCCCGTTAAATATGTTTCCCCCCAAACCGGCATTATCTGAAGCACCCGTTTTCACCGCATCCACCGTACCGTTAAAGGTGCAACCACTAAAATATAGGTTGGGACTGTTTACAACCAGATTACCTCCAATGAATGAATTGTCAGCAAATGTCAACGATGTATTAGATCCGGTTAAGGTTAAATTTATCGGGGCATTTCCTAATTGTGTAAAGGTGTTCAGTGTTAAAAATCCGGCACTGAATCCAGGGGCACCGGTTAAAATGGTTTTACCCGCAGCCAGTGTTGGTGTTCCAGAGCCCCATCCCAGGTAAATTCCCCCGGCTCCGGTTGAAGATAGAATGATATCTCCATTGAACAGTTCATGGGAATTGTATCCCAGCATTAAATAACCCGTATTGCTTTGCTGGTTGATCGTGCAAGTTGAATTAAATATATTCTGATAGCCGTTGTCATGATTGCTCCCTCCCCCGGTTTTAGTAATGGTCACCGGATTATTAAAAGTACCGCCTCTTACATACACATCGGGAGCAACTACAGTGAAAACACCACCAATAACTGACGGGTTGTTTGCTGACCCGGCGCCAATGTAAACAGAGGATGTGCCGGTGGTTGTCAGATTTATTGGTGCGGTGCCCGATTGTGTTAACCCCTGGATATAAAAGAAGCCGGTATTGAATCCAGAGCTACCGATGAAAATCGTTTTACCCGCCGCCATAGTGCAACCAGAGCCGGCATTCCAGGTCATTGCCGTACCTAAGGACGCTCCTGTTTGGCTAACATAAAAATTACCATTGAACTGGTTCCCCGTAGAATTGTGACCAAAAATTATTCTGTTCAAACTATTATTATTCGAATATACGTCTCCGTTATATATATCTGGTGCTCCCTGGGCAAATGACCAGTAACCCGAACCTATTGTAGCAAAATAATTTACTGTAAGGGTGGAATTATAGGTGTTACCGCCGGATGCAGGGTTGCTGTTTACCCCGTCCGTTTTGGTAAGTGTAACCATGTTGTTGAATACAGAATAAGATGGATATATATTCGGTGCAGTAACCGTCAAAGCTCCGTCAAAGTTGCTGTTTGGACCAAGATCTATTTGTGCAGTTCCCGATGCTGAAATATTAACTGGTGTGCTGCCAGACTGCGTGAGTTGTCGTAAAGCAAGCGTTCCCGACGTAAAGCCACTGGCACCTACGCTGATGGTAAAACCTGCAGAGAGTATGGCAGTAGACAAAGAGTTACCTCCGCAGAACAGCACACCACCTCCGCTCGTTGAATTTACAATGATATTGTTATTGAATGTAGTGCCCATCGCAAAACGGCTTATATAAATCGAATTATTCGTTGATGTAGCACTATTAAAAGTTGTAACACCATTAAATACATTGCCTGTACCGTTATAAGCCACAAAAAGATTGCTGCTGCCCGTATTATTAAAAGTCACATCTGCATTAAACTGATCACCGGTACTGTTTGCCAGCAGCAAATAGCCGGAACCGGCATTTGTCACTACAGTAGTTCCATTAAATACATTTCCGCCATAACATACATCATTGCCTGATCCTGTCTTAGTTAAGGTTACGCCGCTTTGAAAAGTAGTATTCCTCATTGCAATGCTGGCAGAAATAATATTTACTGTACAGTTCATTGTAACTGTACCGGCGCCGAAGCTTGTGGTCGTTGCGCCAGAAACGGTAGCCGTACCATTCTGCACAGTTCCATTAAAAAAGGTTGAAGATGTTCCGTTAATAGTAAGTGTATGACTGCCCAAATCTATCGTTCCACTGCTGAGTGTAAAATTATTAATTGTCTTGTCGGTAACGAGCACACACGTGTTGGATGCAGTAACGACAGTTACATTGTCAGCAGGACCGGGGATACCGGCGGGCGTCCAGTTTGATGCACTATTCCAGTTTGATGAAACAGATCCATTCCAGGTATAGGACACTTGTGATTCTACTGTCTGTAGCAATACCAATAGTAACACAGAAAGAACAATTGACTTCATTTTGCCGTATTCAATTGGTTTAGGTTTCGTGAAATTCATTGGGTTTGGCTAATTAATTACTATAACTCTGTATTATACTTATTAATTAACAGGCAATTCAACTAATCCAAAATAAGTGTTTGCATCATGCGCAATGAGTGTAAACGCTTATGATTCATTAAAATTGTCTATTTCGCTGCCTTTTGCAAATACAATTATCAAATACTTAAGGCTAATAGGTAATTCCAGCTTGTGGGAGTTGCCCGCATTTTGCAGTTAAATGCGAAGATTGGGGTTAAATAAAAAAGCTGACAGATCTTTTAAAGCTGTCAGCTTTTTACTTTCATTAATAAAACCATAAACAAGTATTGTGAGAATTTCACATTTATCGTTTATCATCATCCGGAAGAATGTGACAGACAATTGTTATCAAATCCTATAACTTATTCGTATTTCTATATTTCTTTTCAGACTCAGAAGCTTTTGCAAAATCCAGAATCACTCCATTTATGCAATAACGTAAACCGGTTGGCGGTGGACCATCTTTAAACACATGGCCCAAATGTGCTTTACATCTCCCGCATTCTACTTCTATTCTCTGCATGCCAAAACTGTTATCTTCCAGATATATTATGCTGTTTTTGGTAATAGGTTCATAAAAGCTTGGCCAGCCACAACCGCTTTCAAATTTGGTATCACTTTTAAATAATGGGTTACCGCAGGCAGCACAATAATAAGTACCCGCTTCATTAAATTTTTCAAATTTACTAGTCCAGGGCCTTTCTGTTCCCTTCATCCTGGCAATATTGTAAACATCCTCTGGTAATACCTTTTTCCATTCTTCATTGCTTAAATTAATTTTAGTCGTATCTGTCCGGGAATACACTTTACTTTTATCGTCCAAATTTTCCATAGAGGTTGATGGTTTTTTTTTAGATGACTGTGAATAACTGCACTGGCAAAAAATCACCGGCAGCATCAAAACTAAAACTGAAATCAAACGCATATACGCCGTTTTAAACTAAACAAATTTACAAAACGCTTTCCGGTATATACGACACTTTTGCAATTAGGGTTTGTTAAAGTACCCTTTTAAAAAATTCCATTTTTCCCTATTTTGTTAATGGTTTATTAATACGTTACTTTATATTTGCCACTCACCTAAGGTTAGTAAGTACATGTTCAACTTAATTTTATTTGGCCCGCCGGGTAGCGGAAAGGGCACCCAATCAGAAAGGCTTATTGCAAAATATGGCATAAAGCATTTGTCAACCGGCGACCTGCTCCGAAGTGAAATTGCAGCCCAGACTCCATTAGGTATTGAGGCAAAGAACTTTATGGATAAAGGCCAGTTGGTCCCCGATGAAGTAGTGATTGGTATGATAAGTTCCGCATTGGATCACAACCCAAACGCAAAAGGCTTTTTATTCGATGGTTTTCCCCGCACAGAAGCGCAGGCAGAGGCGCTGGATAAACTGCTAAAACTTAAAAAAACGGCCATTCATTTAATGCTGGCTCTTGATGTATCTGAGGCAGAACTTATAAAAAGACTACTTGGTCGTGGCAAAACCTCCGGCAGAAGTGATGACACAAATGAAGATGTTATAAAAGCCCGGATTGCTGAATACCACAAAAAGACCTCTGCAGTAGCCGACTACTACATGAAGTTTGATAAAGTAAAACACATTCCCGGCGAAGGTTCAATTGATGAAATTTTTGAAAATATCTCTGCTGAAGTTGATAAGAAGAACAAATAGTTTTATAAAAGAACATTCGTAAAAAATTACCGGACCGTAAAGTATAATTTTGTATCAGCGGCCGGTAATTTTTTGAGCTATAGCAATGCCCGAATCCATTTTCATCTCAATGGCTGCAATCTTTTCCCTTTCCCTGGTGTAAAATGCAATTTTTAGCAATTCCTCTGTTCCGGCTTTATCGGGATCAAATTCTACCATCCATTTGTTCATCGCCTCGTCTGCCTCAGCCAGCTTCTGTAAAGCACTGTCTAATGTTGCATTCATTAAAATATCCTTTGAACCCGTCTTGATAAGCGAGTCCTGATATTGTTTTATTAATGAGGTGTACCGGGCAATTGCGCCCATCTTTTTCATCGCAAGATCATGCCCATCCATAATGCTTTTATATATACTATCCGATTTTGATTTGGGTATTGAGGAATTATTCCGGGTTGCCTCCCCAGGCGAACCACCGCCACAGGCAAACAGCAATACACACACAAATAATAACATGATCCAATTTCTCATAAAGATTTTTTATGTAACCAGGCAAAGATACTACCATAGCAATACGATTTTGATTAATTTGTGAGTAGTTATGTTTTGTAAAGGACAAAACTTCTTTTACAGGATATACCCCAAATACTGATTCTTTTCTTTTTCTGTAATATCATTTTAAATACTACGCTTATGATGCATCAGATAAAAGAGGGCCACGTAAATGTTGAACACAAGCACGGTATAACCTGTGTTGAGTTCTTTCACCCCAGCAGCAATGCGCTGCCAGGGTCTATCCTTGAAGTGCTGGCACTTGAAATACATAGTGCAGGTGTAGACGAAGAAACCAAAGTAATTATACTTCGCTCTGCCGGTGAGGGTGTTTTTTGTGCCGGAGCATCTCTAAAAGAATTAAAAGCCATTCAAACAGCGCAGGAAGGAAAGCATTTTTTCAGCGGCTTCGCCAATGTGATCAA
>JAFDXG010000106.1 GCA_018268105.1 Bacteroidota bacterium
GAAACTCAGGAATACGCTTTTACCCAACTTGGGCAGGAACTTCACGATAATATAGGACAGTTACTCAGTACCACTAAAATGTTGCTGGGTATTACAGAAAGAAATCTCTCTGAGGTACCCGACACCTTAAAAACAGCCGAAGAAACACTGGGCAAAGCTATACAGGATATACGGGCTTTATCAAAATCGCTCAACCAGGAATGGCTGCAGCAATTTAACCTGCTGGAAAATCTGAATAATGAACTGGAACGGATTAATACCGTCGGCGAAGTACAGACAGAGATGAATACCCCGCTAACCGAGCTACCTTTACCTGCAGAATCGCAGGTGATGCTGTTCAGGATTGTGCAGGAAGCTTTACAAAACAGTATAAAACACGCCAAAGCAAAAAACATTCAGGTAACGCTGATAAGGAAGAAAGATGATCTTGAACTGTTCATCAGCGATGATGGTACAGGTTTTAATACAGAAAAAAATTCCGGAAATGGAGTGGGTATTATTAATATGCAACACAGGGCACAATTGCTTGGAGGCAGTATCTCCTGGCATGCTGCAGATGGCAATGGCACAGAAGTATATATCAGCATCCCACTCACACAAAAATCAGATAATCATGAAGGTTAAAATTGGAATAGTGGATGATCACCAGCTTTTTCTAAAATCACTTAGTTTACTCATCAGCGGTTTTAACGACTTTACTATTGTAGTGGAGGCGCTGAATGGCAAAGACCTGCTGGATAAAATGCTTTTAAAAAAACTGGAACCCGACATGCTGCTGGTAGATGTAAATATGCCAGTAATGAATGGTATAGCCACGGCAGAATATTTTATGGAACACTATCCACTGATAAAAATTGTAGCGCTTTCCATGAAGGATGATGATACTACAATTATCGCCATGCTAAAAGCGGGTGCATGTGCCTACCTGTTAAAAGATATTCATCCTGACACCCTGGAGAAAGCCCTGTTGGAAATACATAATAGCGGCTTTTATAATGCAGATACAGCTAATATTAATTACCGAAGATTGCTTCAGCATAATTTAAAAGAGCCCATTCTAAAACTTTCCGAGAAAGAAAAGCTATTTTTACAAATGGCCTGCAGCGATCTGACTTATAAACAAATAGCCGGAGAAATGCATTTATCTGAACGCACTATTGACGGGTACCGCGAAGCATTGTTCCAAAAATTAAATGTGCAAAGCAGGGTGGGGATGGCGCTCGAAGCTATCCGGCGCAACCTGGTATCATTATAATATTCCAGACAGGTTACAATCGTTGTAACATCTTTCTTTTATTTATCCATAAATTTTAGTTAACCAAAATCTGGGATAAATCTTTATTCTTATCACTTTATTTCGAAAAACGAATCGTTTTGTATTGATATCTAAAAACTAAGGGGACACGCCTATTGGTCGTATCCCCTTGTTAATAATAGTTTCCTGATTTTTTTACCAGCCGGGAGTTTGTTTGTAAACACCATTACTCCTGTTGATTTCATCCGGGGGCATTGGCCATGCAATTTTTGCATCGGTATAATTACGTGCAGGCCACACTTGCTGGATGGTATAGGGTGAATTGGGATCAGTTTTATTGGAATGAATACGTCCATGAAGAGGTGCATTAATTTTTGCTACATCATCCCATCTTTTCAGGTCTTCTGCACGGTCAGTCCACTCACATGCCAACTCACAACGACGTTCATGTTTCAGATCATCCATCGTTGGATTAGTAATGGGATCTAGCCCTACTCTTGCTCTTACTTCGTTTAGCGGAGCGGCTGCTTCTCCGGACTTGTTCATCTGCAATAAGGCTTCGGCCTTAAAAAGCAGGATTTCCGCATACCTCATCAAGGGAAGATTTAAAGCGGTGGTAGGATAGTCTCCATTAGCATTTACTTTATCATTGGTACTTGCATCTCCGTTAGATCCATAGCTGTATGGTTCCATATATTTTCTGATCTGGAAACCGGAAAGACTGTTGGTAGATGCATATTTCTTTTCTTCGCCGAAGTAAGTAAATGTATCTCCAAACTTAAGAATGGTTACCTCTCTCCTTGGGTCGTTGGCTTCATATTCTTCATACAATTCCTCCGTAGGCTGAAAATAACCCCAGCCGTTATAAGCTCCCCATCCTTTGTTTTCAAGCACGACACCCGGAAATTCGGAACCACCCTGGTTGCCAGAGGTAACGGACCAGATATATTCGCTGCCCCAGTTGTTTTCGATGTTGAACACTGCCTGATAATTCGCTCTTGGAGTAGCTTTACCTGTTATTAATGCCCTGCCACATTCATTTTTTATCCTGTCGCATAAAGCAGGTATCAGTTCCCATTTACTGGCATCATATTGTGCCCAGTACGCATAAGTTTTTACCAGGTAGCCTAAGGCTGCTGCTTTATGTGCACGACCTCGATCATCGGCACTATAGGTTTCAAAAAGTGGCAACAAATCTGCGGCTTTTTGAAAATCTGCAGCAATCGCCGTATAGTTGTCAGTTACTGATGGTAGTTGTGGTGGAATTCTTTTACCAAATTCTGGGTTTTCAATGGCATCATAAGGAACACCCTGATTTTTAGTTCCCCACATATAAGCGATCCAGAAGTGGGCAAAACCTCTGATGAAATAAGCTTCCCCCAGTGAACGGGTTCGTAACTCTTCCGATATGTTGGTAGCTGTAGGCAATCCCCCGATTGCAACGTTGGCTTTGTTGAGCATCCAGTACAGGTCGCTCCATCCGGTTGAAATATAACCTTCACTACCCGTGCAAAGAAAATTCTTGATATTTTCTGCTGAAGCTTTAGATCTTCCAACTATCAGATCATCTCCCGCAACCTGCATCCAGAAAAGATCTCTGCCCCAGGTGGATTCATACCGCATAGGTTCATATAAGGCTGCAACACCTTTTAATACTGATGATGTGCCATCCCACAAATAGGCAGTGGAAGGAGACCCATTGGGTTTGGTATCAACCCAGTCTTTTTTGCAGGATGTAAATAAAGTTCCTGCAACAATGAATGAATAAAGCATTAGATGTTTCATATAATGATTTTAAAATTTTAGATTTTTCATCAAATAACTTACAGTACAAGTTTTACACCGGCAGATAATATTCTTGACACCGGGAACTGCCCTCCATCCAATCCGATACCTCCAACTTCCGGATCCATACCGCTATATTTTGTGATGGTAATCAAATTTTCTGCGCTTATATATACTCTGAGCGTACTGTTTTTGATAAGTTTCGGAAAATTGTAGCCCAGAATAAGGCTTTTCAAACGCAGGTAGTTCCCGTTTTCAAGATACCAGTCCGAAGGAGTCTGGAAGTTTTTATTAGGATCATTGGCAGATATACGCGGAATATCAGATCCGGTATTAGTAGGCGACCAGGCATCCAATATTTTATCCCAGCGGTTATACCCCTGCTCTGATGCATTCAGAGTAGACTCTTTAAAGGCGTGGAATAATTTAACACCGGCTACACCCTGCCAGAACATGCTGAAATCAAAATTTTTCCAACTAACGTTGAGAGTAAATCCGTAGGTGACTTTTGGAAAAGCATTACCCATATATATCCTGTCCTTATCATCAATTTTACCATCTTTGTTCTGGTCTACAAATTTCAGATCACCAGGTACAGCGTTAGGTTGTATTTTATTTCCGTCGGGTCCGACATAATCGTCAATTTCCTTTTGAGTCTGAAAGATACCGGCATTTTTTATTAGCCAGTAGGAATAGTAAGGCTCACCTACTATTGACCGATAAGGCGCCAGAGTGCCTCTCCATGCATCGCCATGAGTCCAGGCTGAGTTAACGTTTTCGTCTATATATGCCACTCTGTTTTTAAGGGTAGCAAAGTTACCACTGATATCATAGCGTATCTGATTGATCCTGCTGCTCCAGGTAGCGCTGAATTCAAAACCGGTATTTCTGATTTTTCCCTGGTTAATTAATGGAGCACCAAAACCAAAAGTATTGGGCCAATTATTATCCTGGTTTTTGATCAGGTCAAAAGTCATTTTATCAAAATAATCTGCAGTAATTGTCAACCTTTGGTTTAACAGGCTCAGGTCAAGACCGATATCTTTTTGCTCAGAACTTTCCCAGGTCAGTTCCCTGTTAGTAAAAGCCGAAACATATAAGGTATTAGTCTGCGGGGCCGACTGACCTATCTGGTAGGTATTACCATTGCCAAGAGTAGGATATCCATAATATCTTCCTACGGAATTGATGTTTCCAATGCGCCCCCAACTTGCGCGTATCTTCAACAAATCAATATTGTTTACATGAAAGAAAGGTTCTGAACTTATTTTCCAGGCTGCTGTTACCCCGGGAAAACCTTTGGCCCTGAAGCCCAGCGGCAACTTACCGGCATTGTCTTTACGATAGCTTGCTGTAACGAAATATCTGTCTTCCCAGCTATACGATATTCTGCCAACATAAGACTGGCTGCGATCCATCCAGTCGTAGTCTGAAGGCTTGATATCAGTAAAGTTTCCGGCATTTACAAAGAATTGTGCCCAGTCAGCTTCATTATCAAAGGTTTTAGCAGAGGCCGCAAATCCTTTTGCTGCGTCTTCCAATGCTGTTGAGGAGAGCATTACCCCAATGCTATGTCCGTCAAATACCCGTGAATAATTTAGTGTATTCTCCCATATCAACCGATGTGATTTTGCTGTAGAATAGTCTAACTGGTTTGAGGTATTAGGTTTCCCTGGCTCTGTTCTCTTAGGACTAAAATTCTTATAAAGTGAAGTACCCTGACGATAAGAGAACCTGGAAGTAAATGACAATCCCCTGATACCCAGTTGGGATAAAGTCAATTCGGAAACGGATTGAATATCTGTTCCTTTATTGTAAGGGCGATTGCGTAGTAAAGTAGCTACAGGGTTGATTACATCACCATGAATACCGAGATAATTTGATTCCCTGGGACCTACGCCGCCAAAGCTTCCATCATCGTAATATACAGTAGCTGATCTTGGCATATAAATAGCAGAAAGTATAGTACCACTATAACCGCTTTCTGTAGAAGTTCCTCTCGAATCGCCATTATTTATAAATACTTCCTGCCGGAATTTAATATTGTTAGAAAATTTATAGAACGCATTAAACCTGCCCGAAATATTTTTGGCATAAGTATTTAATAGTGTACCCTGGTTTTCTTCATATCTGCCCTGAAAGAGCATTGAAAACTTATCTGTTCCTGCATTAATACTAATATTATGGCGCTGAATCAAACCGGTGCGAAAAATGGAATGTACCCAATCTGTACGTGTAACCTGAGCATCAGGATTGATAGAGGCATTCCATCCATCCAAAGGTGGAAGCCCTGCATTTTGAAAAGCAAGATTAGAAACTTCTGCTTCTTTGTCTGCTGTAAGAGACTGTGGTAGTTTCCATGCCGTTTTAGCACCCATAAATGCGGAGTATTCCACAGTAGGCTTCCCTTCTTTTGCCTGGCGGGTAGTAATGAGTATAACCCCCGCTGATCCTGAAAATGCACCATAAATAGCTGCCGATGCTGCATCTTTTAAAACAGTGATAGATTCCACATCGGATGGATTGAATGGTGCACCAAGTACACCATCTACAACATACAATGGACTTTCACCGCTTCGGTTACCCACGCCACGGATAACAATATTGGGGCCCCGATCGGGATGTCCGCCATTATTTACAATGGTGATTCCCGGTACTTTACCCTGCATCATGTTTTCAACATTAAGTACAGGGCGGTTCTTCGCCTGCTCCATATCCGGTACAGTAGCAACAGCCGCAGATAAATCTTTTTTGCGCATAGAGCCATATCCAATAACAACAACTTTATCAAGTGTTGTGTTTACAGGTTGCAGAACAATACTCAATGCAATCCTGCTGTCGGCTTTAAGTTCATACCCCGATAACGTATCGGTCTGATAACCGACATAACTAATAATAAATTGATAGCCGGCTGCAGGGGGGAGATTTTTAAAACTGAAAATCCCTTTTTCATTGGTACTGGTGGTTTGTGAAAACCCGGTTGATGCATTCTTTGCAAGAACACTTACTCCCTGCAGTATTTCATCACTTTCATTTTTTACAATTCCTGTTGCCGAATTCAATGCATTTTGTGCCTGTGAATACATGCCCATTGTGCATAGCAGCAACAAGAAAAAGAATAACTGTTTCATAAGAGCTGTTTTTAATTTATAGTTTAAACAATTCAAAAAAAATGAGTGGACAATCCACTGTTTTTATACTAAAAGCATCTGTAAATTTTAAAAACTTAATTGGGGGTTATAATAAACTCATTCGGTCTTTTCTCCACTTTCAGGTCATTTAATACTGCTAAGGTGTTAATGAAATCCTCAAACGATTCTGATGCCGGGTTATGTGTCCCTGTAAAACGCATGTCATCTAATATGCCTGTTTTGAAAGTTATTTTAATTAAATATTGTTTTTGCAGTTCTTTGAAAATTTCAGATAAAGGCTGATTATTAAAACTGATCATTTTGGGTGCAGGGTTGGATTTTACTTTAGCAAATTTTGGCTGATCCCTCACTACATCGGGTTGATCTATTGCAGTAAGACGATAAGAAAAATCATGGTTGTTAAAGCTGAGTTCCTGTCCGGGCATTAGTAATACTTCCCTAAACTTTTTCCCTGAGTTGTTTTCTTTTTTAATGACAACTTTCCCTTCATATAACTTTACCGAAGTATGTAAAGCACCCCCGTCGGATACACTGAATACAGTACCTAATGCTGTTACATTAATATTTCGGGCATGCACACAAAATGGTTTTGTGCTATCTTTTGCAACAGAAAATGAAGCTTCTCCTTTGAGTACAATATCACGTCTAAGTAAAAAAACAGAATCGTAACGGATACTGCTACCTTCAGACAGCTTCACAATACTTCCATCCGGTAGTAATATTTTTTTTTCTTTTGATAAATTATTTGTAGCAACTATATAAACATCCGTTGGCTTTATGAGGGTAAGTAACTGAGTTTTCTCCTGTCTGAATCCGGCAAAATAGACAGCCCCTGATAAAAAAAGCACTACAGATGCTGCTGCCAGCCATTTCCATTTCTTTGCAGGCGATTGTGTTTTTCGTAAAATATATTTAAACATTGCAGGAGAGGACTCCACACTGGTAGTTTTGCCAGATGAAAATTCTTCCCAGCTTTGTTCAGTCATAAGCCTGTTAAGCAGGTCAGGGTGCTGAGCAAGCCATTCTCTTACAAACAATTCCTCTTCATGGGAACATTGCCTGTCAAGATATTGCTGAATAAGTTGTCGGGTTATCTTCATATTGTGCAATAGTATATTCGCACACAAACTCAAAAACCCTTACTCCAGACGAAAAAAATTTAATTTATTTTCGATACAGATTACCAAAAAAACAAAGAGAGGGACTTTTTAAGATGTTTAACCGCACGGGTAATATGAGTTTCAACTGTTTTAACAGAGATGGAAAGTTTTTCAGCAATTTCCTTATGGGAAAATCCATCAATACGACTGTAAGAAAACACTTGTTGCTGTACTTCAGGCATTTTCCGGATAACATTCCTTACATATTCGAGCTCATTTTTAATTTCAGGGTAAGACTGTTCTGTAGAGGACTGGAATATATGATGCAGATCTGCCTGGTCAGGCAATCGTTCTGTTTTCCTTACAGCATTTCTGCGTAGTAAATCGATAACTATACTTTTGGCAATCCTGAATAGTTGGATACTAAGACTATAAGATGCAGAAAGATTTTCCCGGTTTTCCCAAAGTTTTACAAAGCTCATTTGCACAGTTTCTTCAGCCAGCCATTCTGAGCGTGTGTATTTCAAAATATAGTAATACAACTTTGCATGCTGATCAAAATAGAAGTCATGAAATGCCTGTCTGTTACCCTCTTTTATATTTTGAAGCCGCTGATCCATTTCTCATGCAGTGATAAAAATAAAACAAATATCATAAACCTGAGAATATGGTAAAGGTTATCTAATTGTGAACAACCTATTGAACACTCCAAAACTTCTGTATATTTCTAATCAATACTTTATTTGAGATTGGTTTTACTTGCTGCTTTCGGTCAGTCATTTTTTCAAACGAATGTTTTGCCCTGGCAGCATCTGATACAGCAAGGGTAAATTCTGTTTTACTTCCAGGCTGACTGTTGTCAATGAGCTTTCGAAGTTTTTCCCGGTCGTGGTCGTATGCAAGATCAAGCATTTGAGTATTTACATTCCACACCCCGCAGGATTGAAATGTATCTGGTAAATCATAAATAACAGAAGTCACTTTGGCTTCATGGGCGGAAACGATAATCTTTATCCTTGTCCGCTGAAACTTTAAAATTTGCCTGAAGTATAATTCTTTCACAGGGGTTGTTTTAAGGTTTATGAAATATTGAAAAATAAGGATGGTATTTCTCAAAGGAACTATTTACAAAAAGAAAAAAAAATAGTACCCCCTCTATTATCCTGTAATAAAATCACGACAATTTTAAAATAACTACTTACTCCACGGGGATTATCCTTTAGTCAAAAGAAGAATTTGTGTAAAAGTAATAACAGGTTTGCAGTTTTTAATCCATTTTTGTAAAAACAATCTTTTACCAAAATGAGAATAGCAACATATAATGTAAATAGTATCAATGCAAGGCTGCCTGTACTGCTGCGCTGGTTAAACGAAACCGCACCGGATATAGTATGTTTACAGGAATTAAAGGCACCGGATGAAAAATTTCCGGAAGATGCAATACTAAATGCCGGCTATCAACCTATTTGGAAAGGACAAAAAAGCTGGAATGGAGTGGCTATTTTATCACGGCATGAAAAGCCACAGGCAATTATAAGTACTTTACCCGGCGATCCTGAAGACTTACACAGTCGTTACTTAGAAGCCGAAACGAACGGTATAATAATCGGAAGTATTTACCTTCCTAATGGTAATCCTGCACCCGGACCAAAATTCGACTATAAATTATCGTGGATACAACGTTTCATTGCTCATACAAAAACGCTGATGAATACAGCTAAACCCGTTATACTTGCAGGTGATTACAATATTATTCCGGGGGATGAGGATGTGTATAAACCAGAAAGCTGGGTAGGAGACGCATTATTTAGAACAGAAGTGAAGGAAGCATTCAAACAGCTCATTTCAACAGGGTGGACTGATGCCCTTCGACATTTATATCCACATGAAACTATATATACCTATTGGGACTATTTTCGTAATGCATTCGACAGGAATGCCGGATTGAGAATAGATCATTTTCTGGTAAATCCCGCCGCACTTTCACTTCTTAAATCGGGCGGAGTAGACGTTCAGGTAAGGGGATGGGAAAAAACCAGCGACCATGCGCCGGTGTGGATTGAGATGAAAAAGGTATAGTCAAATATTATCTGTAAGACTACTCCATATTACATCATATACATCTATCGCAGTGATTACTGGTTTATCAACAGCCTGATCGGTTATCAGCACCGGATGATATGCCTCAGGAACAAGTATGCTACCATGTGAACCTTTCACCAGACTTGCATCAAGCGGAATCACATCCATCACATATCTCAACCCGGCTTTCTTTCGCAGCAGTTTGTATCCGGCCCTTGCTTTTGAAGTCATAAACAATTCTACAGGATCATATCCCGGCTTTTTGTGAATATCTACTACTCTTGCATAGTCCGGAGCCACTGCATCATCTTCCCAGAAATAATAGGTAAACCAGCTATCGGCATCTGCCACCAGCACCAGGTCGCCTGCTCTTTCGTGATCAACATGGTACTTCTTTTGTTCCTCACGGTTAAGTATCAACGCCACCCCGGGTAAACCACTAATAATTGATTTTACTTTATGCTCAACAGATGTATCGTTAAAATAAATATGCGCTACCTGATGATCAGCAACAGCAAATGCTTTTGAAGCCCCGGCATCAAGCAATTCAAGGCCCCTTTCTACTCTTACTTCCAGAAGGTTGTACTGACGCAACAGCCTGTTAATATGAATTGGTTTTGACACCGGTGCAATTCCATATTCCGAAAGCAAAATAATGCGTGCACCCGCTGCTGTATAATGTGATACAAGTTGTTTTACTACCCTATCAATTTCTGAAAGGTCTTTCCCGATCATAGATAAATCATTGCCAAATTTTTGCAGGCAATAATCCAGATGAGGCAGGTATATTAATGTTAACCGCGGGTCATATTTTATATCGGTGTAAACAGATGCATCAGCAATCCATTGTGTTGATGTAATATCAGCACCAGGCCCCCAGAATTTAAACAAAGGGAATTGTCCTAATGATGCCTGCAGTTCATCTCTTAATCCTGCGGGTTGAGTATAGCAGTCAGGCATTTTACGACCGTCTGCAAGGTAATTGGGACGGGGTGTTGCCGAATATTCGGCACTGGAATACATATTGTACCACCAGAACATTTTAGAAGTGGTAAAAGAAGGTTCAATTCTTCTGGCACGTTCCCATATTTTTTCTGAGGCTACGAGTTTATTAGATTGTTTCCAGAATTTAATCTCACAATCTGTTCGATCATACCATCCGTTACCAACTATCCCGTGCTCAGCCGGCCACTTCCCTGAGATATAAGTTGACTGTACTGATGTTGTTACTGCAGGCAACATGGGCTGAATGGTACGCAGGCTACGGGAAGTTATATATTCCTTTATGAAAGGGGTATATTCTCCTATTAATGAAGCAGACAAGCCAACAATATCTATCACTACCGTCTTATGCATTCATAATCTTATTTGTAATGAGTGAAATGAATTTAATTCTTCAGCAACCCGTTTACCCATTCTATTTCCCTGACAATAGAATCTGATAATGGCAGCCGGATTGCTTCAGGCAGTACTTCCCAGGTATAGGTTTCTATTTCTAAATGATGCGTAAAAGCGTTGTTGCAATGAATATGCAGTACTTTTTCTATATCCTTGCGTGTAGCATGTAATATACCATAGTTTTCGAGAAATACCGGCACATGATAATGTGCCCTCCATTCGCGTACATCAGGGTTATCTGCATCCTGAAGTGCATCAGGCATATCCGGGTATCTTTTTAACTCTCCGTTGCCATACTTTGCAATAACCTGGTGGAGGTAGGTAGATTCGTTAAACTGACGAAAGGCATTAAGTACGGGTTCACGATCTGCAGGATCGGCTGCAATATCTGCCTTAAGTGCAGCACTAATTTGTATTTTACCTGTACGTATACCATGCGATTGAAATTTTTTGATCATTGACTCATGATCTTCATAGCATACTGCAAAATGACAAATATCATAGCATAATTGTATATGCATCTTAATATGTGATTCTGCCTCTTCTTTGCTGCAACCAAATTTTTGACATATATAAGATATCCCGTCAGGTAGCAGATGTTGGAGATACCAGTTTAGGAACTCGGTTCCATCACCCAGCAATCCATCAGGTTCGGGTTCTATATCAATATGAATAAGCTTGCCTGTATATTGCCTGATTTGAATGAGCATATCCAGCACTACCAGTATATTTTGAGTAGCCTGCTTCAATACCGGCTCTAAATACTGCTGATTATGCCAGAAACGGTAAGATAATGGTGAAGTAGATATACCACCATCTATTCCGGCAGGTAATAACTCCGCCAGTAACTGTGCGAGTCGAATAGTATATTGCACCCTGTCATTACTGAGCCAGTCCGGGGTATGTACATAATCTTTCACTTTTGTGCGATGAAAGCTCCCATACGGGAATCCATTCATCGTAAATACAAAAGCATTATTTTCGGTTAACCATTGCCGAAATATGGTAAGATTTGACCCACTTGTAAGTTCACGTGATGCCATATCAGAAAGCCGTAATCCTATACCGAATGATTTATAGGGGGCAACCTTCTGTTTAATAAAAGGTATATGCTCCTTCAGTTGAGTAAAATGATCCTTCCATGTTTCTCCGGCATGTATATTAGTACAGTAGGTAAGGAGTCCGTAAGAAGTTTCCATTAAATACTTTTTTATAATACTGATTTAAGCCAGGTCGCAGATTTTTTGAGCATTTCTATATCCAGTTCATGTACCTCCTCCCCCTTTCCAATTGCAGAAAGTAACATTATAGTGAGCCTGCCACCAAGGTGTTCTCTGAATTCATGTAATCCTTTCAGCACAGCACTGTTTTCATTGTCAATACCCATCAATGGATGGGTAATGGCAAATCCAAGACTTTTCAACAAAGCTACAATTGATCTTGCATCCTTCTCATCAATTCTTCCTGACATAAAGGAATATGCGCTGTCAAGCGCTATACCCATTGCCACGGCTTCTCCATGACGTATAGTAAAGTCTGATAGTTGCTCCACTTTATGAGCGCTCCAATGCCCAAAATCCAAAGGACGCGATGATCCCATTTCGAAAGGATCCCCACCGGCAATATGGGCTACATGCAACTGGGCACAGCGTTTGATCAGATATTCCATGGATACGTTATCCCTTCCAGCAAGTGCATTGCCGTTTTGAATAAGCCAGACAAAAAATTCCTTATCTTTTATGAGAGCCACTTTTACTGCTTCTGACATACCCGACCGCCACTCAGCATCAGAAAGTGTAGAAAGAAAAAAGAAATCACAAAACACAGCAACAGGGGGAACAAATGTGCCCAGAAAATTTTTCTTACCGCGATAGTTAATACCATTCTTTACCCCTACTCCGGAATCGTTTTGGGAAAGTACAGTTGTAGGAATACGAATATGCCTGATACCTCTGTGGGCAATAGCTGCAGCAAAACCTGCCAGATCAAGAACTGCACCACCACCTATGGCTGCTATATAGGAATGCCGGTCTATACCGTGGGTGTTCACCGCATCTGTGATCTTGTTTAAATATTCAGTACTGTTTTTCGACTGTTCTCCTCCCGGAACAATTAGAATTTCTTCCACCAATTGTACCGGCACATCAGATGAAAAATACAGCCTGATGTTTTCCAAAAGCCCAGGATGACAGTCCGATACTCCTTTATCAATAACAAAAAATATCTTTTGTGCGGTTCCTTCATTTTGGGTATGAAGGAAATTCCTGAAGAGAGGATTAGATGGGTTGAACAGGTGATGGGTGAAAAAAACATCATATCCAAACTGAACACTAAACCTTTGCTTAATCTGATCCATTTCGTTTTAACTGAATATAAATTGGATAATCATGAACAATAAAATAAACCTTAAAATTAATGTTTTGCTTACAAATCTAACCGGCAGATCACAAATTTTAGTTGTATAAACTTTCCTCATTCCTGGCAACCCATTTCTGCCAGCCAGCGAAAGAAAATAGTGGTATGAGACTTAAAATGTGCTCAAATTGACTATGTAACTGCAAAAAGCTTAGCCAGTATTAAAGATACCGGCAACAGGGCAAAGATCAATAACACTATAAGAGGAAGCCCAAAAGCAGCAGCCCATGAAGCATTCATCACTATAAGTGCTATCACACCAGCTTTTACAGCCTTACCGATCATTGGCCCGGAAGGATTTTGCATTGCTCTGAATAAGGGTATTAAAACCATAATAAGAAATACTATGAGACATACTGATGTAAGCACCCAATTTTTATTCCATACACCTATACCCAAAATAATACCTGCAACAATACTATATAAGAATAGCGCAAAATATAATGTATTTTTTTTACCGCCATGCACTTCGTCCCTGCTAATCATAGTGATTGCAGCAATATATACAACCGGAACAAGACCCAGATACCAAAACTGAGTCAATGCTGCAGGAATAATGCTTATGCCAAGCAATAAATTCAGCCCTCTGCAAACCCCCATATTCAATGGACCCAGCAGTGTGCTATGTTTACCCCAACGGTCATAAATAAGCGCAGAAATGGCAATAGCAATGGCTAACCATGTGCAAGCTTCAAAAAAAACGGTATGAACTCTTCCGGCAGCCATGATACCTGCAAGTAGTAAAACTATACCCAGCAAACCCGCTTCATTTTTTGTAACCGCACCACGGGGAATAGGCCGCTCGGGTCGTTCAACGCTATCCAGTTCAGCATCAAAAACATCATTGAATACTACACCACCACCATACAAACCAACAGTAGAAAACACCAAAAGTATTACAGGAAATAAGGAAACATAATCCTCTTTGAAATAGCCTGCAATAGCTATACCGGCAAGAATATCAGAAACAGCGGTAATAATATTTGCCGGACGCATCAGCCTCAGCATGGCTACAATCTTCTGCACAATGGAGATGATTATTGAATGAAGATGGAATTTTTATCTATCCGTGGCTGCTGTCCACCTCTTAATACTGTATTCCCGCTGAATTTTCTGCTTTGATCAATTTCTTTTACTGCTGCAAAATCTGCTTCGTCAATTTGGCCACTTTGTCCAAAAGCAGTGATGGCATTTTGATAGGTCACCATCCGTATATCTTCGTCAGTTATACCTCTCATTTTCATTAACACTGCCGTTTTGGGAACTGCCAGCGGATCACTAATTCCCCAGTCGGCCGCAGAATTTATCATTATGCGTTCAGTACCGTACTGTTTTACAATATCCACCATACGCTCATTGCTCATTTTTGTAAAAGGATAAATGGTAAACCCTGCCCAGAACCCTCTGTCGAGCACTTCTTTTACTGTTTCTTCATTATTATGGTCTACAATCACCATGTAAGGATCAAGCCCGTGTTCTATAGCAATATCCATACTCCTGGTTGTACCGCGTTTTTTATCGCGGTGAGGGGTATGAATCTGCACCGGTAAACCGGCTTCCTTCGCCAGTTCAAGTTGCAGGCGATAATATTTCTCTTCTGCTGCAGTCTGATCATCAAAACCAATTTCGCCTACTCCTACCACTCCTTCCTTATATACAAAGAGTGGCAATAATTCCATCACCTGTTCAGCCAGTGCTTCATTATTTGCTTCGCGGGAATTTAAACCGATTGTACTATAATGTTTTATCCCAAACTGGGAAGACCGAAAACGTTCCCACCCGATCAGGCTGCTGTAATAATCTCTGAAAGTATCTACTCCTGTACGTGGCTGTCCCAGCCAGAACGCAGGTTCTATCAAACCAACTATACCGGCATCTGCCATTGCCTGGTAATCATCTGTAGTACGCGACGTCATGTGTATATGAGGATCAAAAAACTGCATCCCTTTTATGAGCTCGAGGTATGAACTATCTTGTTTTACCAGTTGAATATCTTTTTCTGAATTATTATTACTGCAACACATATATTTTCTTTAAAAATAAATTACTAAAATTTTATGTTAACTACCCATCGCCATTTCCAATGCAAGCGACGACCAGGTTAAAGATTTATTTTCTATAGCACTTTTTAAATTTTCATGGCGATTCAGCCATTCCTTTGCCTGAAGAAAATTGCTATTGTAACACGCAAGTGCTGCAGCTTCACGCTCAAGCGGGTCATTGCTATTGCCGATACGCTCAATATCTGCAAAATTTTTTTCATCAATAAATTTTCCCACACTACGCCAAAGTTGCGGGTTTATCTTCCGTCCTGCCGCCCAGCGTTCATGGGCATAATCCAGCAATATATTTGCCAGTTCAGCATTTGCCCTCCGGTCAATCTCATAAATCCGGTCTACAGGTTTATCAGTAAAAATAGCTTTCATCACCAGTTGATTCCAGGCAGGATCATCCAGCCAGGCAGCAGGATAAGGGTTATTGCATATTACTGCTGTACCCACAACTCCAATATTGCTTCTCACACCTTCCGCACAGCGGGCTTTCCATCGTGCAGGATAAGCCAATACAGGAAGTGCAGAATATAGGGCTACCAATTCATTCATATCAGCCGCAAGAAAGAGATTTTCTATAGCAGCCACATATGCGTTCTCCTGTTCGCTATCTCTGCTCATGAGCAACCATATACGGCTAAGACGATCAATAGTCCAGCCTTCAAAAGACAATCCCGGGTATATTTGGTCTATCTCATTACTTACTGTATCAGTTATTGTTATTTCCGTTTTACCGGTTTTTCTTGGCATCATAGCAAATGCAGCATTAAACTGTGCCGACGGTAAATTTCCATGAATCTTTTCCTGCAACCAGTTAAAAACTTCTTTATTTACATTTTTTTCAATGATGGTGGAAATTATTGTTGAGAGTTCTTTTACAGGGTAACTAAACATAACCTATCAGTTGACTGTTTGACAAACTTGCATCAATAGCGAAGTAACTACAAATACTACAATTAAAAGCTCTTTTGCAAGTATTTTGTAAATGATTAAGATCATGTTGAAGTATATAAAATGCAGCCATAGTGACAACATTCACCTTTACCAACTTTTCCACAAAAAAAATTATCCATCTCATCCTTATTTTGAATTATTTTTTTTACCTTTTCCGTCCTGTTGTTATGAAGCTCAGCTTTATGAAACGATATGCCGGTAGTCATATTGAATGAATTTGAGTACTGTACCCTTTGATACCTTGTCATAATTCCTCCCTTGTAATGCTGTGTTATAGGCCATTGCTTTGCGTATTAACCACCCTAAATATATATATCATGCCCCAGCTCAGCCCTTCAGCCATACAAATCCCCACTATTGTAAATGATATTATAACTATTGAAGTAAAGGATTATGCACTTTCAGATACTTACCTGACATATGATATTACAGACGCTGGGAAGAAGGTATACCGCAAAGGTCAGTTCAGGGGGCAAAGTATTCAAATGAGGATTACACACCTCAGAGACGGGAAATATGCAATTAACCTAAATAGTTGTGATACTGACAAATGTTCATTCCTGTTCGAAAAAATCTCCGGCTTCCCCTGGATGAGTCATGAATCTCATTCATAAAAATTACAGAATAAACCCCAAAAAATATTTTAAGTAATAATAGTCACCGTTCCGGTTCGAAACTTTGCAGAGATGAGATAGATCAACCTCACAACTGATAACAGTCAGTGTGTATCTGTATTTATATCAATAGCTTCGTAATTTAAATCAACTTAATATGCCAACTTTTGCCATTCCAGAGCTTAATGAGCAGACGGACATGGTACACCACCGTCCAGCCATTTCATTATTGCTATCACTCGAACAAGCACAAAACGCTAAAGAGAGAGTAAAACAATCTGTCAAACAGGCTACGAAAAATGTAGAAAAACAGTTACTGGAACATTACTCCGGTGAGATTGTATTATTGATGATGGGGAAACTTAATCAACTAATTGAAAGCATCAATTACAACAGCAACAAAAAAAGTATTGCTATTTTTCTTTCGCCCATATTTGAAAAAATGCTGTATCTCAATATCCCGGTTAACGAGACGGCAATAGTAGATGAATCTTTTGAATCCAGGGATATTATACTTAATAAAAAGCAGTGTAAAAATTATATTGTCCTGTATATTGATGAAAAGGAATACAGGATATATGAAGGAAAAGAAAACGCGCTACGTCTTATTCTATGTAATTCATCGGGTGCATACTATGACGGGCATAAAGATAAATTAACAGAAGTACACGGCGGCAATTCAAATAATTTACCGGAAAAAGAAGTAAAACGAAAACACTTTCTAAAACATGCCCGTAATACACTTGGCATTTTAATAGATGCCTATCAATTACCAGTATTTGTGACTGGTGCAAATCAGGTAGTGAATCAATTCAAAGAAATTACCGGTAATTCAACGGATATCATTGACTACTTAAACAGCAGCAAAGACATTGTTGAGATAAAGGATATCCAAAAATCCTTAGAACCTTATGTGGCAGATTGGGAACGGGTAAAATATCTCTTATTGAAAAAACAACTGGAAGAAGCTTTTAAAAAACAAAAATTAACCAGTGGCATCAAAAAAGTTCAGGAAGAAGTTTTTTCCCAAAAAGGGAAGTTATTGCTTATAGAAAAAAATTATATGCATCCGGAAGAACAAGACAGCAAAGGTTGCCAGATATATTCTGTAATAAAATCTGACAATAAATATTCGTATATCACCGATTTAGTGGATGCGGTTATAGAAAAAATGCTTGAATCCGGTGGTGATGTGGAGTTTGTAGAAGAAGGCTGCCTTGAAGATTATGATCGTATAGCATTGATTCACCGGTATTGAAAGCGACAGGTGACAGGGATTTTAAATGTAAGTTAAATTAAAATAGTTGTAGAAATATTTCTCAACGATTCTAAAATAAGACCTGTGCAAAATTGCACAGGTCTTATCATATATAGTTTTACACAGGAGAAATTATTTACCAACCTGTCGTTTGGGAAAGAGTATATCCCTTATCCTGATAATCATTAATCTGCGACTGGCCAACTGGCGACATATATACATTATCCGAAAACGCATTCCGGTTTACCGCCCCCTGAACAATCCAATAACCAACCATATCAGATTGATTAGTCCCGTCCCATGTTACTTCCGTTCCATCTGATTTTTTTACTTTCACTTTTCCTATAGTACCTGAGCTAAGAGCTGTGGGTAATTCAACAGGAAGGTTCACCCAGGGTCCAAGGAAATAATCAGCATTGGTACTAAAGTCCATATTTTGAATTTTTTTCCACCTCTTGAGATCAAGGAGCCTGAAGCCTTCCTGCAAAAATTCCATTCTTCTTTCTCTTCTGATCTCCCAAATCAGGGCGGGCACATCTGCATCTCTTTCCGGATCATCCGGAAGTGATGAAAGCATTAAGTGTGTTGTCTTTTGAACGCCTTTAGCAATAGCTTCAGCATCAAGCGGGCGATCTCTGATAGCATTGATAGACAGGTCTATATCTCCCTGAGTAATCGCAGCGCCGCCAAAATATTCAGCCAGTACAGCCTTTGCTTCTAACCAGTTTAACACCACTTCTGCCAAACGTATAACAGGAGCATCACTCGTATTGGTATTACTACCCCAGGCAGCAGGATATGTTTTTCCAATGTAAGTGATAGCATCTCTTGAGGCAAACTTATACCCATAGAATAATGTGGCTGATGCAGGATTTACTTTATCAATAATGCTTGCTTCAAACCGGGGGTCCCTGGTTTTGGCAAGATTATCAATAGTGAAATCTGTCGCATTTGGGTTGGAAGAATTTTCCCAGACATTCCCATCATTCATAATAAATGATTTTACCAGTACAAGGTTTGGATCAACGCCTACAACTTCTGTTCCGTTAGAATATGAACCTATACAATGAGTTATACTCAAAGCTGCATCATAACTCCTGTACATCAGCACCTCAGGGTTGCTGTTAAGCTTTTCAGAAGTAAACAAAGATTTAAAATCACTGCCAAAATTCCATTTATTACTATTCATAACTATTTCTGCCGCCTGCACTGCCAGTTCAAGGTATTTTTGTGCTCTTGCTGCGTCTAACCCATGATAGTGTTCAAAAGTGCCTTCAAACAACATAAATCTCGAAATAAATGCTGCTACTATATACCTGTTCAGGTATTGTGCTCCATCATTTTCTTTCATATTGGCAAGCACGTATTGAAAATCATCATATACTTTGTCCATCACAAATCCGCGTGGATCCCGGTCTTTGTACAAAGTGTCCAATTCGTCTTCTTTCACTATTCGCCCGAAATAAGGTACATCACCAAACACGCTTACCAGTCTGGAGTATTCATACCCTCTAAAGAACCTGGCCACAGCTGTCCAATGCCGGAATGCTTCCTCAGAGATATTGGGTTTTGCAATGTTGTTTACCCTATCAAGCAAAATATTTGCTTTGCGTACCCAGGCAAAATCCCAGGTTGGCCCTGAGTATTGAGCAAGCCAGGCGGCGCTTTCTGAAGCAGAACCCCTGGAGGAAGGAATTGAACTTTCAAAATTAGACTGTACATTCTTACCGGTAAGGTCATCATTAAATGTATAACCCCGCACCGGTGTATAATCAGCGGTGAAAGATGTATTGTATCCATTAAAAAAGTTAGTATAAAAACCATTGGCAAACATCCGGATATCATCCTCATTTCTCCAGTATTGACCATCGGCATCAACATAGCTTGTTAAAGGTGGTCTGTCCAAAAAATCCTTATTACAAGATGTAAAAAGCAAAACTGCTATTCCCAGGCCAAAAACATATTTAAGTGATTTCATTGTATTAAATTTTAAAAGGTTAATTGAAGGCCTACAGAAATACTTTTGAAAGCCGGTGTTCCTATACCTGTACGTCCCAGGTTATAATTAGATGAATTCCACATAGAGTATCCACTGATGGCTTCCGGATCTATAGGTAATCCTCTCAGGTGATCCCATGTAATGAAATTTTCAAGGGCACCATATATCCTGAAATTGTTTACACCTATTTTGTTGATCAGGCTTGCGGGGAAAGTGTATCCTACTGTCAGGTTTTTTAGTCTTAGGTAGGCCATATTCAAAAGATACCTGTCCTGAACCTGCATATTATTGCTTGAATTGCTATTGCCATTGTTGTAAGCCGCAGGATAGAAAGCATCTGTATGCTCGGGTGTCCAATAGTTACCTGCAATAGCTTGAGGCATTGCCCCATCAGAAGAGTTAAAGCCTGGTATTGCAAGAAATCCCTGCCCCCATTCCTCACGGCTACCTACTCCCTGGAAAAACAAGCTTAAATCAAATCCTTTATAATCTGCACCAATTCTGAAACCATACACATACCTTGGATTTGAATTTCCAATTATATCGAGATCACCATGGTCACTCAGAGATGCACTTCCATTGTCTATGACCCCATCGCCATTCAAATCTTTAAATTTTACATCGCCAGGTCCGAAAAAGAAATTGGAAGAATTTTGCAAAAACACCTGGTATATCGGTTTCTCTCCATTTTTTCCAGGCTTCAGTTCATTTGCTTTCTTGCCTACAAACTTAGCTGGTACGTCATCTGCGGTGAGGGTAATTAAATGCGGTTTACCATCAGGCCCCGGCTCAAAATCATCCATCTGATATAATCTGTCTGTACGGTAACCCCAAATCTCACCTATATCTTTCCCATTATAGTTACTATATACACCTGTGGATGTTCCATATTCAAGAATTTTTGTTTTTGCATCTGAAATGTTTCCCCTGAAATTAATTCTAAGTCCATTTTCAAAACGATGATTCATTTCTACAGTTAACTCCCAACCATTTGTACGCAGCGACCCGAAATTGCCCTGAGGGGCGCCCGTTCCATAAGTAAGCGGTATTCCTTCCTTTGGTACTATCATATTCTTCGTATCTCTCTGATATAAATCAAAGGTTACCGTTACCTTATTATCCAAAAAGCCTAAATCTAATCCCAGGTTTCTGGTTTCGATATCCTGCCAGGTGATGTCGTGAACAATTGCGGGTGGGGTACCTACATAAACAGCCTGTGCACCATTACCACCAATCCAGGATGATAGCCCGCTTTGCATCAAAGCCATATATAAAGTATTGGGTACAGTCTGGTCGCCAATGGAACCCCATGAACCCCTAATTTTCATAAAGTTGAGCACATTCTGAGATTGCATAAATTTCTCATTACTAACAACCCAACCGGCAGAAACAGAAGGAAACCATCTCCACCAAAGATTTGAAGGAAATTTAGATGATCCATCACGACGAAGATTTCCTTCAATTAAATATTTGTCTTTGTATGAATAGTTGATACGGCCAAAATAGCCCAACTGAGATTCCCAGGTTTTATCACCATCTACAATTGGCGGGGTGCCAACAGCAAAATTAAATTCAGGGTTATGAATATCAGTCAATTGGTTCACCCTTTGAGACTGCCACTCTGTAGTAGCTGCCACTCTGTTTAACCCAAGCATGAACTTAAAATGATGAACCTTGTTTAGTTCTAAATTATATGTTGTAACGGCATTGATGGTAGAGCTGAAAAAATTAGTTGCACTCCTGATAATATGATCAGGATTTGCTCCCGGAGAAGTATAAGTATCATAAGAAAGATCAAATGCCTCCATAGCTCCCGGCGCCGATGAAGCAACTACATTCCCTGTACTGTCTACATAAACGGGGTTCCCATCATTGTCAAGTCTTTGTTTAGGAGCAGACCATGAGTTACGTGCAGTATATCTAGTTCCTGGCCTTTTCCAAATTTCATCTTGGGTACTGTAAGTATAATCAAAATCAAATGTCCAGTTTTTTGTAAACTTTAGAGTGGTTCCAGCATTTACATTTATATATTTCTGCAGGATATTGGCTGTATTTGCAGCCGATGCTTCGCTCACCGGACTACGGATTGGGTCTCCATTCTGATCATTTCCAAATGGATATAATGGACCCCATCTGTACAAGTATAACCAGGGATCTGCAGTTGTTGAACTTGTCACATAGGCATACTCTTTATTTCTGCGTGAGAATATAGCGCCACCGCGTATTGTGATGTATTTATTTATTTCGCTCGAAAGCCTGAATGAGGCATTATACCTCGTAAAATTATCCTTCTTTGCAGGTTTCATCATTCCGCTCTGATCCAGGTAACCCAATCCAATATTATAAGAAGTCTTGCCAATTGTCTGACCTACAGATATGTCATGTTGCTGAGTAGGTGTCCATTCTTTTATCATATAATCATAAGGATCGTATGTTCTCATCCCCATTTTCTGATTGCTTGCTCCCTGCACATACCAGTCGCGTCCAAAGACAGTGGGATCATCGGGCCCGATTTTACCACCATATAATTTCTGCCATTGCACCGCTTTATTATAGGCATTCCTGTCAACGTAATAAAAAGCGCCGGTAGGTGTAAACGTCCCAACCCGTTCTGCGGCATCTACGGTATATTTCAATGCATCTACTCTTCCCATATTTAAATCTTTCCAGACATTCTGCCACGAAATATTGCCTGAATAGACAATTTGTGGCTTACTTGTTCCCGTACCTTTCTTCGTGGTAATCAAAATAACACCGTTGGAAGCTTTTGCACCATAAATAGAGGCCGCTGCAGCATCTTTCAAAACAGAGATAGATGCAATATCATTAGGATTTACAATCTGAATACTAGGTATCTCTACATTATCGAGAAGAATAAGAGGGGTACTGGTTCCCTGGAATGATGTCATGGCCCCACGGATTTTAAGAATCGGATCTGACCCTACTTCACCGCTTGGTATAATTACGTTCAACCCTGATACTGCCCCCTGTAAACCACGCCCTACATCTGCAATGGGTCTTGCTGTTAGTGTCTGTTTTACATTTATGGTAGATATTGAGCCAGTTACGTCGCCCCTTTTTTGTGTACCATAGCCCACCACTACTATATCTTCCATAGATTTGTCTTTGGGAGAAAGAATTATTTCAATATTGCTTGACTCCCCGACTTTAACCTGCTTTTGGTCAAAACCGATAAATGAAATTTCAAGGACCTGGCCGGTTGCAGCTTTGATACTAAACTTTCCGGAAGCGTCTGTTTGTGTTCCAGTACCCGTTCCTTTAATGACCACCGAAGCGCCACTAACAGGGGTATTATCAGCGGAATGAACAGTTCCGGAAACTATCCGTTCCTGTGCATACAGCTTTTGCTGCAATTGCAGCAAAAAAACTGCAATAAAGAATGTGAAGACTTTTCTCATAAAGAGTAATTTTGATTTTAAAAAAATATATTATAACACTTCAATACCTGCTTTTATATAGGGTTGTAAAAGCGGATGATTAGGGGGAAGTTCAGTGATTAGCACATCTATTTTGTTTATGCCGCAAATAGGAATCGGTTGCCTGGAATTAATTTTTTCAGAAATTGTCAGGCAAACCAGTTTATTTGAGGACAATATCATTGCCTTTTTAATTTGAACAATATCCCAATCATTATCAGAAACCCCATCTTCAATATTGATAGCATTGATACCCATAAAACAGATATCCACCTTCAACTCCCGGATTTTTGAGATAGCTTCTGAACCAACAGTGATATGGGATGTTTTACTCACCTTATCACCAATAGCTATCACATTTACATGGGGATGATTGCTGTATTCTATCAGAGCATGTAAACTCCCTGAAATAAATGTGGCGTTGAGAGCGGGCGAGAGTTCTTTTGCCATTTCTATAACCGTAGTGCCACCTCCGGTTAGGATAAACATGCCGTTTTCAATCAATTCTACTGCTTTTTTTGCAATTATTTTTTTTTGATTGTAGGCATAAACTTCCTTACCACTATGGTGCTTATTATGAAAAGAAAGAGAAACCGCCCCTCCATGAACTTTAATTATTTTTCCTTCATCTGCAAGCTCCTGCAGGTCACGTCGTATGGTATCATTGCTTACATGCAATTGATCACTGAGATCAGGTAGTAATACTTTATTGTGCAGATTTACCTGGTGAATGATATAGTCTTGGCGATCAGTTTTTTGCATATTGGCATTATCGGTGACCAAATTTAATAAGAATAAGCAAAAAACAGCAAAACTTGCAAAAAATAATTTCAAAATACTGCAAAACGACGTAGTGAAAGATGAAATTTATTCATCTTCATCAATCAATTCGGTATAATAAGTTCAGCTATTTTCTATCTTAAAATAAATTTTCAAAACCGATAAAAATTTTTCATATCTCCGGTGCATAGAGTTTGTAATAAATACGAGAGACTAAGTATGCTGTATTAAATTATTTTAATAATGACAAGCTAAATCGTATTCGAAAACGATATGCTGCACAAGCATCCTTTTTGTTACAATTTCTTCACCTTGTTTTAATTAAACATGATTTTCATGTAATACCTTTCGTGAAATAGTGTATATATACAAGGTTGTGTATCGCTCAATTTCTTCCTAATAGAGTATTGACCGTATGCATGGCAGGGATATTTTCCGCTACAATTTTTAATATTGCAACCGCTGGAATAAAAAGCACCATCCCTGCTCCTCCCCAAACAATCCCGCCGGCAATAATAGACACAAGAATTGCAAAAGTGCTCACACCAAGACTCACACCAACTACCCGTGGGAAGATTACATTTGCCTCAAGGTATTGCACAACACTAAAAAGGGCAATCACCCCTACAGGATACCAGATATTCGACGTATCCAACCACACAACCGTAATAGGTAACAGGGCACTAACAATTATACCTGCATAAGGAATGATAGTCATAATGGCACAAAGCATTCCAAACAGTATGGCGTGTCTTACTCCTAAAGCCATCAACCCTATACTGTTTAATATTCCAACAATCAGGTAAACTAATATCATTCCTTTTATATAATTGAAATAAGTATGAATAATCTGATGCAAAATCTGAGCGAGGTTGGGCTGAAATGCAGAGGGTAAAATGGTTTGTAAAAACTTCACAAATAACCTGCGATGGAACAAAAACAATGCAGTATATACCGGAGTAAGAAATAACATAAATACAGTATCAACAATTACCGAAACAAATGATGAAAGAAACCCTCCAATTGACGAACTAATATTTCCATTCCATTCAAGCTTTTCCATAGGTATGCCTTTCTCCGAAAACCATTCCTGTAACTGAGGTATTGCTTCGTTAAGTTTTTTGATCAGAGCATCTGCATCTCTTCCAAAAAGTTTGATTTGCCAAATCAATAAAACCATAAGCGCCCCGAATAAAACAGCCACAATAAACAGGCATGCTGCAATAGCCAGCGATCTTGGCCATTTATGCATTTCCAGCCACCTGCATATCGGATATAGTACTATAGCAATGAGTAAACCCAACAGCAAAGGAATAAACAACAGTTTACCCACATACATCAATACACCTGCAAAAAAGATAATTTGTAAAACTCTGGACAGAGATAATTGATGCTGCATATTTTAAATGTATTTGCCCGGGAAAAGAATAGTTTATTTTTATTTTTCTATTTTAATATGTGATCAATGGATGTTAGGTATTTCATTTTAAGATCCACCAATCACGATCCGGAGCCAATTTTGGACGACAATTGATAAGCGGCTTTTGCAAGCTCCTCCCGGTGCATAGGATGTGCAATTTTCACAAGGGCTTCAGCACGCTCTTTTAAGTTTTTCCCATAAAGATGTGCTATACCAAATTCGGTAACAATATACTGGACATGTGCCCTGGTTGTCACCACACCGGCTCCCGGTTTTAAAGCAGCTACAATCTTGCTCTCCCCTTTACTGGTAACCGAAGGCATTGCAATTATGGGTTTACCTCCTTCTGACAATGATGCACCGCGCATAAAATCCATTTGACCGCCCACACCGGAATACATTTTTGATCCAATAGAATCTGCACAAACCTGACCTGTTATATCTACTTCAATCGCACTGTTAATAGCAGTTACTTTAGGGTTTTGGCGAATGACATGCGTATCGTTTACATACGCAATGTCTAACATTTCAATAAGAGGATTATCGTGCACAAAATCGTATAAACGTTTTGTACCCAGCAAAAAACTGGATACCACTTTATGTTGTCTTTTCTTTTTCATTTCGCCGGTTATGACTCCAGATTCAATCAGGTCTATTACCCCATCGGAAAACATTTCGGTATGTATCCCTAACTTTTTGTGATTTCCCAGCATTGAAAGTACTGCATTTGGAATTTTACCTATTCCCATTTGCAAAGTTGCTGCATCTTCAATCAGCGAAGCCACATGTTCTGCAATCTTCAGCGTATCGGCATCCGGTTGTTCCACTTTTATTTCATGAAGACCGTAATCAACCTCCACCAGGGCATTTATACGGCTGATATGAATAAACCCACCGCCATGCGTACGTGGCATATTAGGATTTACCTCTGCGATGATATACTTAGCACATTCCACAGCCGACAATGAAATATCAACAGATACACCCAGTGAGCAGAAACCGTGCTGGTCGGGAGGAGATACCTGAATCAGTGCCCCATCCAGAGGTATAATCCGTTTTCTGAACAACGAAGGAATTTCGCTCAGAAATACAGGCATATATTCAGCCCTGCCTGCTTGAACGGCTTTTCGCAGGTTACTTCCGATAAAAAAACAGTTGGTTTTAAAAGCGTCCTCATTGCCCGGCGCAGCATAAGATGCATCTCCTTCGGTATGCATCTGGTATATACTTACGTTCCGTAACTCATGAGCTCTGCCGGAAAGCGCACATATGACCTGCTGGGGAGCTGCCGCTGCAGAATGAATAAAAAGGTTGTCGCCAGATTTTACTAACCCAACGGCTTGTTCGGCTGTAGTGTACATGGGAATTTATTTTTTGAAAAATACAAAGATATTTGAGTCCGCAAGATATTATCATTGCTTCAGAGCCCTGTTGATTAGTATTAATCTTATTAATGACCTTGCTCAGGAAGAAATTTTGGCTGCCATGTATTCTTTTATATTTTTGACAGGCGTTAAATTTTTTCTCTGAACCATCTTCATTCCTCTATGTTTCTTACAATAACTAAAATTTCCCTCCTAAAATATTTACACTAAATTGTCTGAAAAAATGCAAAATTTTTCTTCGTTCTTAAAAATTTGGTTTCCTATGAGTATTGCCTTATTAGGATGGTTTGCTCTAATTATTCAATTTTACATTAACATTACCAGTGGTGTAGCAAATATTACAGAGCTGGTAACAAGATATTTCAGTTTTTTTACCATCCTTACTAATTTACTTGTTGCTATTTGCTGTACCTGCATAGTATTTATCCCGCAAAAAAGATTAGGCATTTTCTTTTTAAAACCCCAGACCCTTACTGCCATTACGGTGTATATCCTGATAGTAGGTATAATCTATAATATTATTCTCCGCTTTTTGTGGCAACCTGCAGGAATACAAAAGTTAGTGGATGAACTTTTACATTCAGTTATTCCTGTCCTGTTTCTGTTGTACTGGTGGTTTGCCGTAAACAAAAGGGATCTAAAATGGAAACAGATTTTACCCTGGCTCATATATCCATTAGTGTACCTGATATATATACTTATCCGGGGAAGTTACTCTGGTTTCTATCCTTATCCTTTTGTGAATGTGAAAGAACATGGAATGGTTAGTGTAATACAGAACAGTATTGGCATCACTTTAGCATTTATTTTTGTGGGGATAATTTTGATTGCAGCAGGCAAGTGGCAATACGCTATTAAATATAAGAAACCTTGATTATCTTCATAGGGCTATGCTGTTACGCATTCGCCAATATTTTAAATGCTTAATTTATTTTCTTATGGGAAAATATCCTTTACCGGTCAGCCATTTCCTGGTAGAATGGGGTGGTAGTTCAATAGGGTTTACTGAAGTTACGGGATTATATCAGGAAGTTGAAATAATTGAATATCGTGAAGGCAGTTCTCCGGTGCATTCTTCTACACACATGCCCGGACAAATAAAATATGGCATAGTAAAGTTGTCCCGCGGCATTACAAAAGGAGATAATGACTTCTTCAATTGGATCAATACCGTCAATCTTAATCAGGTGGAACGAAGGGATGTAATAATAAAACTTCTCAACGAAGCACATGAACCTGTGAGGATTTGGAGACTTAAAAATGCATGGCCATGTAAGGTTTCAGCTTCTGACCTTAAAGCCGGAGCCAGTGAAGTAGCAATAGAAAGTATTGAGCTGGTACATGATGGACTGGTTATTGAAACTACTTAAAACAATAACCCGGTAATTAATGAACATCGTTTAATATTGCAGCATTATTTTTCACTGATTTCTTAGCCACAGGTGCCGGACTATGCGGTGAGGTAAAAAGTCCATTATTAGTTGAATAATTCTTAACCGAAATCGGGATATTTTTAGCCATTTCCGTAGCCTGCTGTAAAATAGCATCTTTCTGCTTTCTCAGTAAAGGACTAATATGTGATTTACTCCATAAAAAAATTTGACTAAGCCTGTGTCCTGTAGTCAACAACATTTGAAATGGCAGGGGTACGGGTATTTTACGCCTCATTTCCATAGGCGATCTACTCTTAACAGCAAGATTGAGCACCTCAATTTTTACTTTTCCACGAGGTAAACGCCTGGCATAATAAGCAGAAATACACTCTCCTGTTTCTGTATTAAAATACCTGTATACCTGACAACTTGCAGAATATGTTTTCTTTGGCATAGCAGAAAAAATTCAAAATGATAAAATATTAAACCGTATAATTACGAAATAACCGTATAAATACGAAATAAAAAAGTAATATTTATTTCAACTATTCAATAAAATATATCCACATCAATTAAAAAAGTTACCGTTTCCGGTTGGTTTCACCCGCGAATGCACAATAAGAAATGCATAATTTACAGTTGTTTAAACACAACAGGATAATTTCAATGCTTTGATTTTAAAAATCTAATTCCATTAATTTAGCAACTGTATTTCATGGATTCCTTAACTCATATCGTTCTTGGAGCATGTATAGGTGAAGCACTGGCAGGCAAATACCTGGGCAGGAAAGCCATGTTGCTTGGCATCATCGGACAAAGTATTCCCGATATAGATTTTATCTCAGGGATATGGCTCAAGGGAATAGATCAAATTATGGCGCACCGGGCCTTTACTCATTCTATATTGTTTGCAGTTATTGTTTCCCTGCTGCTGTCGTGGATATCTGCAAGAATGCTACATCTGCACAACCTTCGGTTAAGAAAATATATACTCCTCTTTTCGGTTAATATTTTCGTCCATATTTTTATTGATACATTTAATGCCTATGGAACTGCTATACTATCGCCTTTTAGCACCACCAGATATTCTTTCAATACCCTGTTTGTAGCCGACCCCCTTTTTTCTTTCGGTCCATTTGTAGCCACTTTATGGCTACTGTTTGCAAAACAAAGAGCGACAAAAAACGTCATAGTTGCCCTATCCGGAATTGCACTGAGTTCACTTTATATCGGCTACGCAGTTTATAATAAGACTATAGCAGACAGTGCGTTGGAACATACCCTGGCAGAAAAGCATATTCCTTCTTCCGGATATATCAGTACTCCTACCCTGTTCAACTCATGGCTTTGGTTTATAGTAGTAAAACAACAACAGGGATACCAGGTAGGATACCGGTCTATATTTGACAAGCAGGAAAATGTAGTATTACATTATATACCCCGAAATGATTCTTTGCTCCGGCAGGCCCCTGATCAACAAGTTGTACAGGACTTAATTAAGTTCTCCAATAATTATTATACCGTAGAAAAATGGCATGACACGCTAACTCTAAATATACTACGTTTTGGACAGATTGGCTGGCAGGATTCTTCTACTCGTTTTGCATTCTATTACTTTCTCAATCAACCTGATGGCAATATTATGATCACTCAAAGAGGCCGTTTTAAGGAAATGGATACAAAAAATATCTCCCGTTTTATACGCCGTATCCAGGGGTATTAAGTTGCCTAACAGGGAATAACCTCAGTTTATAATACATCGATGCACAAACATTGAATTACAAAGATGTGCTGAAGAAAAAATGAATACATGAAAACTTTGTTGTTTCGATTTTGCACCTTACCTTTATCGCTCGAGAGGTTAGTATATAATATTATCAGTTTGGAAAACCAGAACATATTCAAATTTCCTGTCCTTGAATCACCATCAACCTCCTATCACCTAATTCTATATCCCAACTCCGATTGTTTGCAACCGATTGATGACATAGTTGAGTTTAATTAGATTAATTGGCAAACAAACGACAGGGTTTTTAAAAAACCATTTAGCGTTATCAAATTACTGTTGCAGGGAGCATTTATTTTTTAACCTGTAAATGTATATGTATTCCGTTAACCCAATTTAAAAAATAAATAACAGGCTAAAATAATCTGACACCACATGAACAATTTTACAAACAATCAATGGCATATTATTTATGTAAGAGAAAAATGGGAAAAAAAGACTGCAGTTTATCTTCAAAAAAAAGGTATTGAGTTTTTTTGTCCGGTTTTAAAGCCAGAACGTAATGTACACCATGTAAAATCCGGCACAAATGAGACTGTGTTAGCCGGTTATATTTTTGTAAAACTCAATACTGATGAGTTGAAGAATATTAAATCTACTCCTGGTGTACTGAATATTATATATTGGTTGGACAAACCTGTATCCATCCGTAATGAAGACATGAATGCGCTTCAAAAGTTTTTCAATAGTCATTCTGTTTTAAAGACAGAGAACATTAAGGTTAATTTTGAAGCACATACAACAGTCACCAATATACTTCGTGATAACCGTAGTACAAATTCCGATAAATTAGTTTCTTATACTTCTATTTTAAAATTTCCCGCAATTGGTTATGCTTTTATTGCAGAGGACATAAAGGTTGATATTAAAATGTACTCCCAGCCGGAAATTAAAAAACCAGCACCAACCAAAATTTTAGCAGAAATAAACAGATAAATAATTATCCGGCAAATGCCGGATTTTTTTTACTATTCAAGAGGTTACTCATCGCCGGGGCATTTATTTGACTAAGTCCACAAAAAAAGCTACTCCTAAAAAAGCAGCTTTTATAAAATTCAGATAAACAAAACTATTTGAGTTTCATATCAGCAATTATTGCCTGTATACGTTTGTCCAGTTCAGCAGCCACTTTATCATAATCTTCAGCACCGGGCAAATTGGTATTTACACTAAAGTAAAATTTGATCTTAGGTTCAGTACCTGAAGGGCGGGCAGATATTTTGGTACCGTCTTCCAATATAAATTGTAATACGTTTGATTTGGGTAGTTTAATCTCCCACTCTTCCCCTGTAATCAGGTTTTTACCCTTGCGCAGTTCATAGTCGAGCAATTGCGCCACTTTAGAACCATTGATCACAACTGGCGTATTAACGCGGTAAGACTGCATCATTTCTGCAATTTCCTCCTGGCCGCGCATACCTTTCTTGGTTATAGAAATGAGGCTTTCTTTATAAAAGCCGTATTGAACATACAGTTCAACCAGTTTCTCGAAAAGGCTCTTACCCTTATCTTTTTCAAAAGCCGCCATTTCGCAGAGGATAGCAACGGCACTAACTGCATCTTTATCCCTAAGGTTGGGACCAACAAGTAAGCCATAACTTTCCTCACCACCGATAATATAATCTTCTTTCCCTTCTTTTTCCTTTATCAGTTCTGCAATCCATTTGAACCCGGTCAAAACATTGTAACATTTCACTGCGTTTGCTGCGGCAAACTTGTCAATCATGTCAGTGGTAACAATAGTTTTTACCACCATATCATTCGGCTTTGCAATCCCTTTCGACTTTCGGGCTTCAATCAGGTAACTAAAGGCAAGGGCAGCGGTTTGATTTCCATTCACCAGCATCCATTTGCCCTTATTGTCTTTAACGGCAATACCTACCCTGTCTGCGTCAGGATCAGTGCCCAGCAGGATATCTGCATCCATCGCTTCTGCCTTTTTGAGACCAATACTCATCGCTTCACTTTCTTCGGGATTAGGATATACCACTGTAGGAAAATTACCATCAGGTTTTGACTGCTCATCTACTATGGTTACATTTTCAAAACCATATCGTTTCAACAGTTCCGGTACCAGCATTATGCCTGTACCATGAATGGGTGTATATACAATTTTTAAGTTTTTCTGACGTTTGATGACATCCGGGTAAACACTTAATTCTTTGGCCATAGTGAGATAGGCGTCATCCAGCTCCTTCCCGATGATGGTAATATTTTTTTCACCTCCGCTCCATTTCACTTCATCAACAGAACCTATTTTATCCACTTCTGCAATCACATTTTTATCATGCGGCGGCACCAGTTGTCCACCATCATTCCAATATGCTTTATACCCATTATATTCTTTGGGATTGTGTGAAGCGGTACATACCACCCCACCCTGACAACCCAGATGCCTTATTGCAAATGATAGTTCGGGTGTCGGACGAAGCGATTCAAACAAAAAAACTTTAATATCATTGGCAGCCATCACATTGGCCGTAATCTCAGCAAACTGCCGGCTGTTATTTCGGCTGTCATGCGCTATTGCCACACTAATATTTCCCGAAGGGTAAGTTTTATTTAGATAATTGGCATATCCCTGGGTAGCCATTCCCACCGTATATTTATTAATACGATTAGTACCTACTCCCATAATACCCCTAAGCCCGCCGGTACCAAATTCAAGATTCCGGTAAAACGCATCAGGAAGATCATCAGGATTTTCAGACTGAATTCTTTTTATTTCATTCTTAGTGGCTTCATCAAATGAACCATTGAGCCATGCATTTACGCGCTGTGTAATGTTGGTATCCATAATATAAAAACATTAGAGTTTTAAAACCTGGAAATATTATTTAACCGAATATCGTAGAATTTGAGAATATTAGCAACTATTCCAGCCATGCCCCGGTAACAATTTCTCCGGTTACTTCCACAAAAATATGATCCTGGAGGGTAGTTGCCAGTGCAAAACCTATATAATCGGTATGCACAGGAAATGTTTTGTGTGTTCTGTCTACCAATGCAAGGGTTTGAATTTTTTTTGGCTGATTCTTCAAAAAGGGCTGCAGGGCATATAACATAGTTTTACCGCTATTAGCCACATCATCCACAACAATAATTACAGCACCATCAAAATTTTCGGTTTGGCTGAGGGTAATTTTTCCGGGGAAACGTTTATCGTCCACTTCTATCTCCATTACTGACGTCTCACCCCTGAATACATCCTGCAGCAACTGTTTAAGTTTCTTTGCAATCACCACTCCATTTTCCCTGATACCGGCTAATATCAGCTTTTCCTCTCCTACATTTTGTTCCGCAATTTCATAAGCCATTCGCTGAAGCTTTTTTGCAATCTGATCTTGTGAAAGTATATAATTTTTCATCTCAGGAAATTAATCGCTTCAAAACTAAGCGGTATTAGTCAATTAAACAATTCGTACTAAACATCTTATCTTTAGCGTTACAACCACATGATAATGCATCTTCTTTCACAGATTATTTTTATTATCATTTTCGCGGCCGCTATCGGGTTATTTACCCGGAGGATCATGGATATCCGCCGTAATATCTTATTGGGAAAAGACGCAGACTACAGTGACCATCCTGCACAACGATGGCGAAATGTACTGTTGCTGGCCCTTGGTCAAAAAAAGATGTTCAGGAACCCTCTTGTAGCCGTACTGCATTTTTTTATCTATGCGGGTTTTATCATCATCAACCTTGAGATACTTGAAATCATATTAGACGGTATACTGGGAACACATCGTTTATTTGCGCCCTACCTTGGACCTGTTTATCAATTCCTGATCAATGCGTTTGAAATATTAGCCGTACTGGTTATTGTATCATGTGCAGTATTTCTGGTAAGACGAAACATAATTAAGCTAAAACGATTTGCCGGCAGAGACCTTGACGGTTGGCCCCGAAGTGATGCCAACTACATCCTGATTACCGAAATTATTCTGATGTTGCTGTTCCTTACTATGAATACTACGGATGGATTATTGCAATCCAGGGTATATGGACATTATGCAGAACACATCACAGGGAAATTCATTGTTTCCGGCATGATGATACCGGTGTTCAATTCTCTGTCAGATAATTCACTTGTTGTTCTTGAGCAAAGCTGCTGGTGGTTGCATATTGTGGGTATACTGGCCTTTATGAATTATCTGCCCTATTCAAAACACCTGCATATTATTCTTGCCTTCCCCAATACCTATTATGCCCGCCTGAAGCCAAAAGGGGAAATGAACAATATGCCTGCTATTCAAAACGAAGTATTATATGCCATGCAGCCGGAACTTGCCCCTGTACCTGACCCTGATGCCCCCCCGCCTAAATTTGGAGCAAAAGAAGTGTTTGAGCTGAGTTGGAAAAACCTGCTTGATGCCTATACCTGCACGGAATGCGGCAGATGTACTGCAGCTTGCCCTGCCAATATCACAGGTAAAATATTATCTCCCAGAAAAATAATGATGGATACCCGCGACCGCCTGACGGAGGTAGCTGAAAATATTAAATTAAATAAACAATTTAAAGACGACGGCAAAAGTCTGCTGCACACTTATATATCAGTGGAAGAGCTAAGAGCCTGTACAACTTGCAATGCCTGTGTGGAAGAATGTCCCGTAAGTATCAGTCCGCTTGAGATTATTCTTGAGCTTCGTCGTTCGCTGATCATGGAAGAAAGCAATGCCCCACAGGAATGGAACACGATGTTTTCAAATATTGAGAATAATTTTGCCCCCTGGAAATTCAGCCCCGATGACAGGGACAAATGGACATCTGAAATCTCCTCTTAATTTTTTCTTACTTTTTTTTGGACAACACCGTTAATGTAACTGTAAGATGATCTGACATGGTTAGACTGCTCCCGCCAACATTAAAATCCCTTCGGTTTAAAGGAAATTCACCCTCAAAAAGATAATCATCTCCTTTCACAACAGCTCTGAATGGAAAAGAAATTTCTTTTGTAATATCTTTAATAGTAAGGTTACCAAATACAAACAGGTACTTCTTATTAGTGCTGGTAGTAATTTTAGTGGAAGTAAAATGAATTTTTGGATATTTTTCTGCATCAAAATATTCTTCTTTCCGTAAATGATTATCCCGTTGATCTATACCAGTGTTTACGGTTTTTGCATCTACCGTAACATCAAATGAACTTGCTTCCAGGCTATCGGGGTTGAATATAATATTACCATTAAGGCCAGAGAATGTCCCTTTTACATTAAATCCAAAGTTCTTGATTTTAAAACTCACTTCAGACCCCTCATCCACAGGGGTGAAATGCCGGGTAACAGTAGCGTTTGATACAAGCAATGAGCAGACGATTGTTAAAAGTATTTTCATAATCGAATGGTTGCATTCTATTTGGTGTCAGCAAAGATATTATCTCATTTGTTAATGTATTCTTTAATATTGTCTTCACTTCGAGGAAAGAAATTTCGAACAGTTCAAATTAAGATTTTCTTGATTGTAACAATAAATTACAGGGTAATCTCAGAAAATAGCTTAATCATAATTTTCGTTTAGCTTTGAAACAAAATCAAAACCTATGCAAGTTCCGGTAATGTCAGATTTGTTTGCAAAGCAGGAAACTCCCGATATCTTATTTTGGGTGGGATGTGCGGGGAGCTTTGATCAGCGGGCGCAGAAAATCACTCAGGCTTTTACTGCTATTCTTAATAAGACAGGTATTAAATATGCCATACTGGGTAAAGAAGAGGCCTGCAACGGCGATCCTGCCCGCAGGGCCGGCAA
>JAFDXG010000107.1 GCA_018268105.1 Bacteroidota bacterium
ATCTAATTCATTCAATTTACCCAGAGCGACTCGCCTCTCTCATCTTAGAGAAAGGCGACAAAGCGATGGGTAAATTAAATTATAACTACATTTACATTCAGTTGCAATAGAAACTAGAAACCGCCATGACGACAGTGCTAACAGTAAAAAAACTTGAAGAAGTAAACTTTGACTAATATTGATATGAAAGCATACAATCAAATATTTTTTACCGAGACAACATCGCTTCCAAATGCATTTGAACGATTTAGTGGCTTTGCTGCACCACAGGAGGTGATTGATTTTGTCGAGACACCATTTAGAATGTGCGGTAAAGACCCAAACGCTTTCTTTGTTTCGGTAGGCATATCCAGACAAAAGCCATATTGGTGCATCATCTGCTTTGACGATGAACTTCAGATACCAGGACATATTGTTCATTCCCGAAACGGAGCTAAAATCTCATTTGGACAATACTCTGACCCACCAAATTATCCTGACCCCAATTTTATTCCAAGCGTTGGATTTATACTTATAGAAGAAGAACAAGACCTTTTAATAGCAAAAGAAAATTCAAAACTCTTTAAAAATATTTGGATATTTCTAAACAACCAAACCGACAGAGATTTCAAATTTGTATGCGTTGATACCAATTCGGATATAGACACAAATTTCCTTTATGGTGCATTGAAAAAGGATATGGAACTATGGAAACAGTATATTGATAACAGGTAACAAGAAAATTTAATGAGAAAGCATCATTATGAACATATCCGACAATGAAATTCAAAATACATCAATTCGAATGAACAACTTGGCTGCACATAACAAGGTATTGCCAAAAGCGGGGCTGAACGGCTTCGATTGGACATTTGTGCAAGGTTCAACAGCAGTAATTCTATTGAACTTTTGTTCTAAAAATCCCCGCCTTCGGCAATACCCAAACCGTTGCAGGTAATGCCATGACACCCTCCAATTCAAAGAACCATCTAAAATGAATTTCGTAGAATATCAAGGACAGCATCGGATTTCTCAAGCCTATTTGAAACAGTTTGGGTATTGCAAAAACGGCGAATGGTATATTTCAGTATGGCATAAAGGCGACAATCATACCGACAACCTTAAAATAGGAAATTTCACAAAGGAAACTAATGTGTTTGACCTTCCTTATGAGGATAACGAACTAAGAAGACATTTTGAAAACAAAAGCAGCAAAGAACTTGAAAGCCGTTACGAAATGGTGATAAAGAGTATTCATAATCAAAAAAACTTAAATGTTAGAAACAGAAGTATTTTATTTCAATTTGTTGCAAATCTCATTTGCCGAGCACTGCCTCACAGAGATTTTCTAAATACCTTACTATTAAACGACAACACCAGAGAAATCTTCTTGGCGGAAATAACAACATTCGAAGAAAAATCACTTGCTTCGTTGAAAGAGGCGTTAAGTATATTGAAACCAGAATTTCAACTTAATCTCATACTTGGACAAATAATGAATTACCTAGCACAGATTTTTAAAACATTTGACTGTGTTATACTAAGAGACCATGAAAATAAAGGATGGTTCACTTCTGATAACCCCGTATCAATTGACAAACAAAAAAGTTTCAGTTATATAGTTCCCCCAGAAGCTGAAATATATTTTCCGCTATCAAAAGATTATTATTTGTTTATGTTTAATGAGCATTCAGAAATTAAGACAAATCCCTTGCGCTATCTAAACAAAAACAAAATCAACGAAATTGATGAAGATACTCATAAGATGCTTTGCGATAAAGTAACTTGGAATGAAAACAGATATTTAATTTTCCCTACCGAAATTGAAAATACTGTATTTACGAATGTTTAATAACTCAGTTGAAAATTACTTTATGAGAAAGATTTTCATTTTACTTCTACTGATTTTTGTTTTGCCAGTTCTCGGCAAAGCACAGACTGTGATAAAAATGAAAAGTGAAGGAGGCGTTTCTATTATCCCTTGTAAAGTGAATGGACTAAATCTGAATTTCATTTTCGATACTGGGGCATCAGAAGTTTCAATTTCACTCACAGAGGCGACATTCATGCTCAAAAATGGTTATTTAGATACAAGCGATATTATCGGCACATCAAAATATTTAGATGCCAATGGAGACATAAGTGAAGGAGTTGTTATTAATCTTAAGGAGATTGAAATTGCTGGCTTGAAACTATCTAATGTAAGAGCGACAATAATAAAAAATATTAAGGCACCTCTTCTCCTTGGTCAATCAGCTATCAGCAAACTCGGAAACATTCAAATAGATTTAAAGTCAAATACACTTACAATATTGAACGGAAAGGTGGCTTATGACTATTCAAAATACTCCCAATCTAAAACCCAAACGGCTGATACATCTTCAAGTTTAAATCACAACCCCAAAACTGAAGATGATTATATAGAGGAAATAAAAGCAAAAATATCAGAGGACGACTATGACGGTATCATTTCTAATTGCTATAAAATTTTAGAGATTAACCCGAATAATGAAGAAGCGTATTTTTATAGAGCTTATGCTAAAGATGGATTGCAGGACTATCAAGGAGCAATAGAAGATTACAGTAAAGCGATTGAATTTAATACAAGCTATGCTAAAGCTTATTGTTTTCGGGGTATTTCAAAAGCAAAGTTGAATAACCATCGAGATGCATTAATTGATTTTAGTAAGAGCATTTCCATTGACCCTAAATATGACTTCGCATACGAACAAAGAGGAAAATCCAAAGTTGAATTGAAAAATTACCGAGAAGCAATATCTGATTACAATAAAGCAATTCAGCTTGACCCTAAGGCTCAAGAATATTATTTTGATAGAGGGTACGCAAAAGGAGAGCTGAAAGACTATTCAGGAGCATTAAGTGATTATAATAAAGCGATACAGCTTGGCGCTGACGACTATGTTACATACTTAAACAGAGGTAACACAAAGACTGAATTGAAAAACTATAACGGTGCTTTAGCTGATTATAACAAGTCAATCCAACTTAACTCCGAATCTGCAACAACTTATTATGCCAGAGGATTACTTAAAGAAAAACTTAAAGACTATGAGGGTGCTATTAAAGATTATGATAAAACCCTGGAAATTGATTCTACCTTTTACATGGCTTCACTAATGAAAGCATTCGCTAAGAAAAATTTAAAAGAGAATGATTGGATTAAAGTTTTATCACAAGACGGACAACAATGGTTTATAAAATCTACAATAGTTTCAAACGAAGGCGGAATAATAAAAATTTGGATTAAAGAAGAGCTACCGAAAAAGGCACTGACTAAAAGCGGCAAAACAATAAATTACTCTAACGTAAAAATGCTCATGCTGGCGGAATTTGATTGTACTAGTAAAATGTCAAAATTCAACTCAACAGTTTATTACGACTCAAAGGGGAACGTCTTACAACGTTCAACTAATGAAACAGATTGGGAAGACATTACACCTGAAACTATACAAGAACTTTTATTTACTAAAGTCTGCGACCGTTTTAATTGACAACTCAAACTAGCGACACAATAAATTTAGAATGTACGTTCTGACCGAGGCACTACCTGCAACAAGGAGTTTGCTGCTATGCTGGCAGACGAATATATTCTCAGCTTCATATCGCTATCAGCCCATATCCAGCCGACGGAATTCTATGGGCTTTTGTTGTTATCTTCATCATCAGTTTTTCAATCGGCAGCGGCTCCGGGCTGGACATTAAAAAATACCAGCACAGCAGCAAGCTCTGAACGTTAGTTGCTAACCAAAATTGCTGGTGTAACGATCAGAAGCTTTTTTGACAATTTGCTGAAAGAACAACAATCTCAGCTTTTTATATTGTATTGGTATG
>JAFDXG010000108.1 GCA_018268105.1 Bacteroidota bacterium
CTGATGCCACTGATTTACACAGAAAGAAAATCTGTGATTATCTGTGAAATCTGTGAGAGAAAATGGTTCTCACTGATGCCACTGATTTACACAGAAAGAAAATCTGTGATTATCTGTGAAATCTGTGAGAGAAAATGGTTCTCACTGATGCCACTGATTTACACAGAAAGAAAATCTGTGATTATCTGCGTAATCTGTGAGAGAAAATGGTTCACACTGATGCCACTGATTTACACAGAAAGAAAATCTGTGGTAATCTGTGCAATCTGTGAGAGAAAATGGTTCTCACTGATGCCACTGATTTACACAGAAAGAAAACTCTGTGAGAAAAAATAATTATTCACTGATTACACTGATTTACATAAAAATAAATAATCTTTGAAAAACAAACCTATGGACATAAACGAATTGACATATAGTATACGAGGTGCTATATTTAAAGTACACCAGTCGCTTGGTCCTGGATTATTAGAAAGCGTTTATGAAGCAGCACTACTTTACGAACTGCTTGAAATAGATTTAAGAGCAGTTTCGCAGGTTGGACTACCTGTAGATTATAATGGAATACAACTCGAATTGGGTTTCCGCATTGATATACTTGTTGAGGAATCTGTAATAATCGAAATTAAATCCATTGAATCCATACATGATGTTCATAAAAAACAGTTGCTCACATATCTCAGATTGTCAGGTAAGAAAATTGGAATTTTAGTCAACTTTAATGTGAGTAGCTTAAAGGATAAGGAGAGTCTTATTAGGATTATTAATTAATACTCACTGATACCACTGATTTGCACAGAAAGAATAATCTGTGGTAATCTGAGAAATCAGTGAGAAAAAATGGTTCTCACAGATGCCACTGATTTGCACAGAAAAAAAGTAATCTGTGATATTCTGTGCAATCTGTGAGAAAAAATAGTTCTCACAGATGCCGCTGATACGCACAGAAAGAAAAATCTGTGATAATCTGAGAAATCTGTGAGAGAAAATGGTTTCTCGCAGATGCCACTGAATAGGAGAGAGATAAATAAATAGTAATCGGTTAATTTCTATACTTCATTATTCTATTTTAGCATATTGAAAGCAGTTGTCTATACTCAGTACGGCACACCAGCCAACCTTCATCTGGAAGAAGTGGATAAGCCTGTTCCGAGGGAAAATGAGGTGCTCGTGAAAGTGCATGCTACCTCTATAAATTCATGGGATTGGGATTTGCTCCTGGGCAAACCGTTCCTTGTACGTTTGTTAGCAGGGGTATTCAAACCTAAGCATAAAATTTTAGGTGCTGATGTTGCAGGGATAGTTGAGTCAATCGGAAAAAATGTAAAAGATTTTCAACCCGGAGATGAAGTGTTAGGCGATATTGCCTCAAATGGCTTTGGTGCATTGGCGGAATATGTTTCTGTGCCTGAAAAACTGCTTGCATTAAAATCACCCAAGATGAGTTTTGAGCAGGCGGCTGCTTTGCCGCAGGCAGGCTTGCTGGCAATACAGGGACTTAGATTCAAAAAACAATTAAAAGCCGGTGATACTTTATTAATTAATGGTGCCGGAGGAGGTGTGGGAACTATTGTATTACAATATGCAAAATCAATTGGTATAGAAGTAACTTGTGTAGACAAAATAGAAAAGTTTGAAAAGCTTCGAACATTAGGTGCTGATTTTTTTATAGATTACAAAAAAGAAGATTATACCAAAACCGGGGAGCAGTATGATTATATATTGGATGTGATTGCACACCGAAGTGTTGCCGATTATAAACGTACCTTAAAACCAGGTGGCGTATTCGCAATGATTGGGGGATCAATGGGTGGTCTGCTATTACAAATGATGTTATTTCAGCCGTTGCTATCTAAATTCAGCAGAAAGAAATTGGGAATTATGGGTTACAAGGTGAGTAAAAGGAGTTTGGATGAACTTTCACTGTTATTTGAAGAAGGGAAATTTTCGCCGGTTATTGACAAATGTTTTTCATTAGAAAAAACAGTTGATGCGTTCAGGTATTTTGGAAAAAATGATTTTGTTGGAAAAGTTATTATAACAAACCCTGGTGCTTAATGCGATTCACTTCATAAATGCAGCAATATCATTTACGAACTTTCTGTCAACAGGCATTGTACTATCTGTATAAGATTTAATATTATCTGCACAATCCTTACCGGCATTTTTTAAGGTATGGGTCATTCCGGGTATTATAACAAGACTACTGTTTTTATTGCTTTTATGCAGCTTGTCAGCATCTGTTACTGTTACTTGTATATCACAACTGCCCTGCAAAATCAGTACCGGGCATTTTAATTTTTGTATTTCCAGTGCGGGGTCATATTTCATCCAGGAAATTAGATAAGGTTGAACTGATTTTCTAAAAATCACCTCCAAAATTTTTGGATAGGCATCGGTTATTTTTCCATTTTTCAGTTCATTGAAAATAATGGGTAATTGCTTTTTTATTGAATCGGGCAGGGGTTGTTTTTCCAGTTGTTCCTTTAAAATAATATCAATGGGTCTCCCTGCACCGGCTACTGAAATAAAACCCCTGACTCCCTTTTTTTGTGAAGCCAGCATACCAATAAGCGAACCTTCGCTATGTCCTATATAGTAAATAGATGTAAAACCCAATGAATCATGCAGGTAGTCAAAAATTTTTTCTGCATCATTTACATAATCTTCAAAAACAAGGTTGTTTTCCCCGTCTTTTCCGAGTGTACTTTTACCAACTCCTCTCTTATCAAAACGAAAGCTTGCTATATGTTGAGTGTCTAATGCATGAGCAAGCATTTTATATTGATTGGTCTTTGCAATAGATAATCCACTGTTTCCATCACGGTCAGTGGGACCGGAACCTGCAATAATGATAGCAAGTTTTTGTTTATTATTCTTTGAAAGTAAAGTGCCGTAAATCTTGCTGCCTGATGCGCCGGTAATTTCAATTTCTTTTTCACCGGGATACAAATCTTCTTTTTTGCCTGCTTGGTTCACTTCCTTAAATCGTACAAAAAGTAGTGGGAAGCTAACACCGCGCTGTTCCCATATACCATTTATAGAGTCATTACTTAGTATTTTCCCTTTGAAAGCACCGGCAATCATTTTGATATCTGCAATAATGCTGTCTCCTTTTATGGTGATATTACTGAAGGTAAGCCCATTTGCATTTTGTTTGGGGCTATCCCAACTACCATCAATCCTGCCTGCTGAATCTTTATTAAAATGAAATACGATTGGCAACTGGTTGCCCTGAACTTCAATATAACCCTTCCAATCTCCGGTAATATCCTGGGAAAAGCACATTGAAAAAATTAGAACTAAGAATGAAAGTAAGGACAAATGTTTCATGGAAAATCGAAAATACCATATTATATGGAAACAATATAATTTTGAAATACTCTTTCTGTCAACCTGCCTTATAAATATCGGCTAAAGAAATTATTCATTTTTAAATCTATTGGAATCATGAATAATAAAATAGCTCCTGCATTGGAAATTGCTATTCCTGCATAGCGTAAACTGTATTTTTAAAAATGATAAGCATATCCCCAAAAGCATTTGAACAGCTTTGCCCATTGGATATGAATTATGGCTTTTGTTGAGGAAAATAAACTGAATATGATAAGGTTGTGCATCGAAGGGGAAAATTATCTTGTTGAACAGATAGGGCTGATACGCCACATTTTTTAGTATATCCTGGTATGCGTTGTGAAATAAATATTGACTATTTAAAATATTTTTCTATATAGTAAGGAATCCTTACTATATTTATACCCTAATTAACTACTAAAACTTTTACTGATGTCACAAATTAAGGGGTACGATTACGGTAAGGCTTTTTTAGAACAGTCTCCCGTTACCATACAGGATCTTGACCTGTTGAAGAAAACACTGCTGTGGTCAGACGATGATAATCGTTATTTACAAATGGCCGGCGAAGTATTAAAAGACCAGACAGATGCCGTACTTGATCTTTGGTATGGATTTGTCGGCGGCAATGAACACCTGCTGTATTATTTCACCAAAAATGGCCAGCCCAATATGGATTATCTTACGGCAGTAAGGGCAAGATTCGGTCAATGGATTTTGGATCTTTGTCAAAAACCTTATGACCAGGACTGGCTCAACTACCAGCATGAGATTGCTAAACGTCACCACAGTATTATGAAAAACAAAACCGATGCTGTAGATGCGGCACCGATTATTCACTACCGCTATATGACGGCATTTATTTTTCCCATCACTGTTACCATTAAGAGTTTCCTGGCAAAAAAAGGAAACACACCTGATGATGTGGAAGCAATGTACAATGCATGGTTTAAAGCAGTTACGCTTACTGTAATCCTTTGGACCTACCCATACATTAATAAGGGTGAGTTTTAGTTCTTAAATTTTTTCAGGCAGGGATAGTCATAAAATTTCATATCGATCTAAGGCTGTTCCTGCTTTTGTATATTTATACCTTTATATGATATTATTTAATTCGAAAAAGTCATAACTAAATGATATCACCATTTAACTTGGATGAGCAGGAAAACAATGTAGAAAGCAAAATAGTGGTCGCGCTTGAGCGGATATCACAGGCTTTCAGGGTATTGCTTTGGAATGAAAGTAAAGAAAACTCATTAAGCCCTATTCAAATTCAGATATTAATTTTCCTTCTTTTTCACAGTGAAGAAAAATGCAAAGTGGGCTACCTGGCGGATGAGTTTAATATGACTAAGGCCACCATCAGCGATAGTGTAAAAGTGTTGTTGCAAAAAAAGCTGGTTTATAAAATAGATGATGAAAAAGACACCCGTAGCTTTGCTTTAGCACTTACCCGTGAAGGTAAAAAGGCAGCGCTAAAAGCATCTGCCTTTGCCGGTGCCATCGAAGAACCCATCAGAAAATTTTCAAAACAGCAAAAAGAAATATTGCTTAGCAGTTTGCTGAAACTGATACACGACCTCAATCAATCCGGTATTATCAGTATTCAGCGAATGTGTTTTACCTGTGCCCATTATCAGCATGAAAACGGGAAACATTTTTGCAGGCTGTTGCAAACTAAATTATCCGACAATGAGATAAGAATTGATTGCAAAGAGCATGTATTTGCATAGTATTATTTCCTATTATTGTACTAAGCAATGAAAATTACAATAAATGCTTTCCCCGGTTGGGCAATCATATCGTTAGCCTTCGTTATGCTTTCCTGTGCAAGTGTAAAAGACGGGCAATTCAAATCACAACTTGCAAATAGTAACTGTAATCAACAGACGGAGTTTACATATACATTAAAAGACCTCCCTGCACAAATTCATGAAATTGCAATTGATTCTATTTTAATAAACAGGTTTTCTTTTCGATCATTAAATACAGCAAATGCTCACGGTATTCTTGATCTGCTTACAGAATTTGTAAATCATAAAATCATATATAAAACCCAACCTACCCTTGAACAAAAAGTAAAACTTATTGAAATAGCACAGAAGATTAACCAGCGGATTAATCTTGCATCACTTGAAATATCGGCTGTAGCCAGTGAAATAGATTGCGAAGAAGAAAGGGTAGATCAAATTGCTACTTACCTGAAGGGTAAAGAAAACGAAACCGAGAGCAAACTTACAGTTGCTGCAATCGGAATCGGGGCAGCCGGAACAATTATTACCGGTATTTTGCTGGCAAGGGGAGATGATAATAAATTGTCTGAGGAAATTGGGATAGGAATGGGATTGACTGAAGCAACATTGGGTTTGCTGATTTTGAAAAACACAAAAAAAATTGAATTTTACCATCACAGAAATGCTTTGAAAGATATTTGGAAAGCACCCGAGACATCTAATATATTTCCTCCTTCCGTTTGGTATTATCTTAATTATTATAACCCTGCACAATCTGAAAAATCAATCCGGCAACAGCTTATTGATAAGTGGCTCGACTTTGGACAAATTGCCAATGCAAAGGATAAAAAGAAAGAACAGTTGTATGAACTTTATTTTGGTGAAGGAGGTAAGTACAGTTCAGAGCAGTTGAAGAACAGGGCCGATATGTATGATCAGATTGAATCCCAGATAAAATTGATGAAACAAAACCTGACTGTTTTAACTGTTGAATTTGAAGCGTTGAGTATGGAATAAATTTATTAGTCAGTAAATTTTATAATAGGTGTCAACTCCACCTTCCGAAACTCTACTTCCGAACCTTCTGCCTGTAATGCTATATTGCCTTTGTGTGCAGTGGCATTAAACCCGTAATTTACCAGGTCGCCATTTACCCATACTTTAATTGAGTTTCCGACACATTCAATCGTCATGCTGTTCCATTCACCAACCGGTTTTTCAGAATTATCAGTAAGATTCTTAATTCTTCTTTCCTTTCCTTCGGTAATACCCCATTTGGCCTTTGGCCCGCGGCGTTTTTCCATATCAGGTACTTCAATATTTTCTACAATGCACCAAAAGTCACCGGCATTTTTGTGCATCATTTGTACTTCTATGGATTTTGGGAACATTTTATATAAAGATCTTGGGGTTGATGCAAATACCAGCACACCACAGTTACCGGGAACGCCGGCAAAACGATATTCAACCTGCAATCGAAAATTCTGATATACGGAATCGGTTATCAAATGTCCTTCGGGTGTGCCTAAGCTTACCAACAATCCATTTCGAACGATGAATGGATTTCTGGCTGTCTTGCTCGTATCCAGTTCGGGTACGTCAATATGCCAGCCCTTTAAATCTTTTCCGTTAAAAAGACTATGAGACTGCGCATCAGCAACAATATATAAAAGAAAGAAGGATATAACGAATAAATAAAACTTTTTCATACTGGTAAATTGTGTATTGGGCTTTCAAAGTTTATTTCAAACAATCTAACCTGCTATTTACAAAATATGGCGTTGCTAACAAGAAATAATAGATATACGATTTTTTTTATCCCTGTAGTTCATTCAGCACTTCTTCCAGATTCTCCACCAACTCATCTGCATTTTCTTTTGAAAACACCAATGGTGGTTTAATTTTTAAAACGTTATGTAGTGGTCCATCGGTGCTTAGGAGAAATCCACGTTCTTTCATTTTTTCAACTACAATGTCTATTTCCGGTACAGCGGGTTCCAGAGTGATTCTGTCTTTTACCAATTCAACGCCAATAAATAACCCATGCCCACGTACATCTCCAATAATTGGGAATTTATTCATCAATCTTTTAAAACCTTGTAATAAATGATTGCCGGTATCCTGTGCATTGCGTTGCAATTCTTCTTCTTCAATAACTTTCAACACAGCAATACCTGTTTCCATAGACACCGGGTTGCCGCCAAATGTGTTGAAATATTCCATACCATTATTAAATGCATCAGCAATCTCAGCAGTAGTAATCACAGCAGCCAGCGGATGTCCATTACCAATGGGTTTCCCCAAAACCACTATATCCGGTGTTACTTCCTGTAATTCAAAGCCCCAGAATTTTTCTCCCACTCTTCCAAAGCCAACCTGTACTTCGTCTGCAATACAAACTCCCCCGGCATCCCTTACATATTGATACGCTTCTTTTAAATAATTTTCGGGCAGAGGTATTTGCCCGCCCACACCCAGCAGGGTTTCACAGATAAATGCAGCCGGTGCTTTGTTCTCTTCTTTTAGTGCAGTAATTATGCGTTGTACATCCTTGGCATATTTTGGTCCGGCATCTTTGTCGTTATACCTGAATTCGCCACGATATTGATCAGGGTTTTTGGCCTTATGAATATAAGGAGGCTGGGGAAATCCACCCCTGCCATCAAATTTATAGGGACTTAATTCTATTGCTACCGTAGATGTGCCATGATAGGCATGATCTAATACAATAACATCTTTTTGCCTGGTGAAATGCCTGCTCATGCGAATGGCAAGATCATTGGCCTCGCTACCTGAATTAGTGAAATAGCATACCTTCAAATTGTTAGGTAAAGTAGCTGTAATTTTTTTGGCGAACTCCACAATGTTATCGTGCAGGTAACGGGTGTTGGTATTGAGAATAGCTATTTGCCTTTGCATTTCTTTTACAACAGTAGGATGACAATGCCCTACATGGCTTACATTGTTTACACAATCAATATAGGTATTTCCTTTGTCGTCGTATAAATATTGCAAAGCGCTCCTGATGATTTTCAGGTTCTTTTTATAACTAATGCTTAGATTTTTTCCTATCAATTCTTTTCGTTCTATCAGCAAGTGTGAATAAGTATCTTGTTCATCTGTGACTGTTGGAAATCCGCAGGAAATACGAAATTCATTTTGCGCCTTTACAGGATTGATGCGAATGAGCTGAAAAAGTAAGTCCCATGCCGCTGCTTCGGTTACAAAATGATGTGCATTATCACTGTTTAAGGAAGCATTGTAAGCCGAGTTAGTAACACTGATGCATAAACGCCCGGCTATCAGCCAGTATAATAAATCTGCTTCCTGCGGGGTTAAAGTATACTTTTCGTGATAGCCTTTTACTACCAACCCGGCAGCATGCAGTGGGTCAACTGTGTGCAACATGGCATACGTGCAGGCAACTGCAAGGTTATTGATTAATTGCGAATGAACCATATCACCAAAATCTATCAACCCGGTAATATCATCACCGGTTACCAATACGTTATAATCATTGGCATCGTTATGTATGTAAGCCGTGCGCAGTGATGATAAAAGCGGCATTACTTCTGTTTCAAACTGGAGCAAAAAATAAGCGACTATTCTTCTTCGCTCATGGTCTTTGATATACTGCAGGTTTTTTTGTGCGTCCGGAGTTGTTTGTATATCCCAGGTATAGCGGCGGTGCATGGCAGGATGAGAAAAATTAACTAGGGCTTTGTCCATTAATCCGAGAAAACTTCCCAGGTTGTACAGCAAAGAGTCACTGTGCATTTTTACATCAACCCAGAATGTTCCTTCGAGAAAACTGAGAACCCTGAGATAATAATTTTTTCCATCAACAGCTATGGTGGTTAATTCACTGCCATCCTTATTAAGTAAATAATGCTGAAACTTGTCAGCTATATTGCTTTTAGCCAGGTGATTGATGATTTTTACCTGTGCATCCAAAAATAAATAGCCATGTTCATCGGTGGCTATTTTAAGAATATATTTCTTTCCATCGTCTGCCGTAAGAAGATAATTCAATTCGTCATAACCGTTTAGCAGAGTTGCCCGCGTATCAATAGCAAACAATTGATTTACCAAAACGGAAATTTGTTCTTCTGAAATATTCATATTAAGCAGAGTTTCTTCCTGCATTAATGATTCCGAATGAACAACGCATCACCAGTTTTTCATAAGTTTCTTTATGCGAAGATTGCAAGGCAGTTCCTTCCATTTCGCGTACCTTGGTTATAGCATATTGCTGAATGGTTACCAGCGGCAATACAATCCTTTCTCTCATTTGTACAGAAAGTTGTTCTACCGGGTAATCAGCCATTAGTTCATTTTTGCCAGTAAGTTTGAATATATATGTTTTTGTCAGTTCGTATTCTTCAAACATTTTATTCCAAATCTTACCATATACAGGGTGTGATGATAAAAACCTGGTCAATGGGAAAAAGCTTTTCTTCATTGACATTTCGCAGTTTCCAATAAGGGTTTTGAAGAAAGTGGAATGATCATAAAGTTGTTTTATTTCATTCCATCGGCCCTTTTCATCCATTTGCCTGAAAGCGGTTCCCACGCCATAGTAACCGGTTACATTTTGTTTAAGCTGGCTCCAGGATCCTACAAAAGGAATAGCCCGCAAATTTTCCAACAATAATTTTTCAGATCCGCCGCGTTTTGCAGGACGGCTTCCAATATTGGTAGCGGCATAAAATTGCAACGGACTTGCATGTCTCAGGTATTCTAAAAAGTCAGGATGGTTTTTTAATTCCATATAGGCATCAAAACTGATTACTGACATTTGCTGAATCAGTTCTTTTTGTGCATCATCCAGGGTTAGGCGCTGTGAAGCAAAGAGATCGTTGGATATTCCGGCATTGATAAGTTGTTCAATATTGTACTGGGCTGAATCTATAGTGCCGAAATTGGAACTTACGGTTTGTCCCTGGATAGTAAGCTGAATCTCTTCATTAGCAATGTTTTTGCCCAGCGATGCATAAAATTTATGTGTTTTTCCACCACCGCGTGCAGGAGGTCCGCCACGGCCGTCAAAGAAGGAAACATTCACTCCGTATTTTCTTGATACCAGGGTGAGTTCTTCTTTAGCTTTGTATATACTCCAGTTTGCCATCAGGTATCCGCCATCTTTGGTTCCATCTGAGAAACCAAGCATTATAGTTTGTTTATTTTTTCTGCGTTCAAGATGAGCCCTGTATTCAGGCAAAGCATAAAGTTCTTCCATTATAGCTGCTGCCTGCTTTAGGTCGTCAATCGTTTCAAAAAGTGGCACAATATCAATACACAAATTTTCTGCTTTCCATCCGCTCATTAAAAGCAAACCATAAACTTCCATTGCATTCAATGCATTGTTGCAGTGGCTGATGATATACCGGTCGCAACCATATTCTCCATTGGCGGCTTGTATTTGTTTTATAGCAGCCATAACACAGAGGGTATCCTTATGCACATCATTCGCTAAAATTTCCGGGGCAACCGTTGTTTTAATTCTTGCAAGTAATTGTATTTTTTCACTATTGCTAAGTGAAGTATAATGGTCGGGCAATGCGCTTGAATGTTTTGCAATTTCTTCCATTATCGAAGTATGCACCGAACTGTCCTGTCTTATATCAAGGGAAGCAAAATACAATCCGAATATTTCTACTTTATTGATAAGCGTTTCCACCATATCAAGAAAAAGTCCGCCATGCTGTGTTATCAGGATTTTCCGGATATTATTCAGTGTTTCCAGTATTTCAGACCGGGTAAGATCACTGACATGACCAGGAACAAATACATTATTATAAAGTTTAGTTTCCAGTTCCTGTATCAGGGTATCCACACCTTTAAATGTTAACCTGCGTTTAAGCCTTCTTACATCAAGATAGTAGCATTTTAATATACTTTCACGCAATGCCCCGCTGACTTTATAAGTAGTGGGAGTTTTCACAAACGGGTTGCCGTCCCTGTCGCCACCCGGCCAAAAACCCATTCTTATGATAGGATGTTCTTCAGAAATAGCTTCAGGCATATTGGTCTTCATAAACGAAACTATTCTTCCGGCAGCATGATAAAACACATTTTCCAGGTACCAGATAAGACTTATGGCTTCATCATAAGGGGTTGGTTTCTGCTTTTTGAAGAACGGTGTTTTCCCCAACTGTTGCAGATACATATTGATATTGTTGATATTGTTTTCTGCAATAGCTCTCGCCAGGTCGTATATTATCCCCAATACAGCGCCGGGATAGAATTGAGTAGGATGTGCCGTAAGTACAAGGCGTATATTAAATCTTTCAGATTTTTTTTTCAGTTCACCATCTTTATCAAACTGGACAACTTCGGATTGCAGGTTTTTGAGCGTACCGGGACCTGTCATATCATTTACGGTAGTAAAAGCGGCGTCTTCAAGCGCATCAAATAACACTACCTGTCTTTCTACATATTGCACAAAACGAAACAGCAGGTCAAGTTTTTCGTCCTCCTTAGTATAAGAAGTATATCTGCTGAAAAAATCTTCAATAATTTGCTCAGGACTGAGGCTGTGATCATAGCCTTCTTCGCAGTTATTGAGTAACATGGCAAGGAGTACTCCTGTCTTTTCAATACGATGAAATGGCAGTGAAGTAAAGAGACTATTATACAATTGAAATTTACGTCCTACAAGGTTTTGAAATTGTGTGAGCGCAGCAGTAGATGAACTCGGCATGTCTTTTAATTCCTGGTTTAATGCTTAATATAATGAACGGTTACCTGTAACAGCCCTGGCGGCATATAAATTATATATCATGAGGCTGGTAAAACCGGCGTGAAATTAGTCAAAAAAAAAGGAAATATATTTCAGGGTGATTATTTTGCAAATGAATAAATCTGTTTTAACTTCGACGCCGAAAAAAATGACAGATCAATTTTTACATATCCCGTCTTCAATAATTGCTTCATCCCCTGAAGCTAACGGTATTATTACCACCACAACAACCACAACCCTCGGTTGAGGGTAATATTCACGTATATAAACCATTGGGCAAAAGCTATAATTATCTGAAAAGATAAACAGACAGGTATTACAAAAACTCTCAAAAGAATAAATATGCAGGTGTTGAAATTCGGTGGTACTTCAGTAGGAAGCGCCGATAATATCAGGAAGGTTATTGAAATTGTAAAAGGAAAAATAGAAAAAGACAATACCACCATAGTGGTAGTATCTGCGCTTGGCGGCACTACAGATGCTTTGCTGAATGCAGGTTCCCTGGCTGCACAGGGAAATGAACAATATAAAGATGAGTTACAGCGCATCGAACACCGGCATCTGGAAACGGTAAAGCAACTGATACCTGTGCAGCAGCAAAGCAGTATGCTTAGCCAGGTAAAGAAAATGTGCAACGAAATAGAAGATATTTGTAATGGCGTTTTTTTACTGGGAGAATTCTCGCTCCGCACCCGCGACCGCATTTTAAGCTATGGTGAGCTAATGTCCTCGCATATCATCATGGCGGCATTCAACAGTGCAGGTATTCCCGCAGTCTGGAAAGATTCACGAAAACTCATTCAAACCGATAGCCGTTTTGGAAATGCTGTTGTGAATATGGAAGCCACCCGTAAGCAGACTGAAGACAGCTTTTCTTCCTGTAAAGACAATTTAGTAATTGTGCCTGGCTTTATTGCATCCAATAACGATAATGAAACTACTACGCTTGGACGCGGTGGTTCTGACTATTCGGCGGCAATACTGGCAGCATCTGCCGGAGCCCGTAGGGTAGAAATATGGACAGATGTGCCTGGCATGATGACTGCAGATCCCCGCTGGGTGAGCGGCGCTAAAGTAATTCCGTCTATTTCATATCAGGAAGCCATGGAACTATCGCATTTCGGTGCGAAAGTGTTGTATCCGCCTACCATACAGCCTGTTTTGAGTAAAGGCATACCGGTAGTCATCAAAAATACTTTTCATCCCGGTGATGCCGGTACTGTTATTACAAGTCAGCCTACCACTGATGGTAATGCCATTATGGGTATTTCCAGTATCAGTAATCTGGCACTGCTCAGTCTTGAAGGTAGCGGTATGATAGGAGTACCCGGGTTTTCAAGACGTTTATTTGAAGCGCTGTCACGCGAAGGGATAAACGTAATACTCATCACCCAGGGATCTTCGGAACATTCCATCTGTGTAGGTATTGAATCAGCTTCGGCGCAAAAAGCAAAAGAAGTGGTGGATGCTGCTTTTGCTGATGAAATCCTGATGGAAAAAGTGCAACCGCTTAAAATGGAGACCGATCTGGCTATTGTTGCCCTGGTGGGGGAGAATATGAAAAGTCACCCGGGTATAAGCGGGAAGATGTTTGGAGCTTTGGGAAGGAATGGTGTAAACGTTCGTGCTATTGCACAGGGATCTTCCGAAAGGAATATCACTGCTGTGGTATCGGCCAAAGATGTGCGCAAAGCAATTAATGCACTGCATGAAGAGTTTTTTGAAACAGCCTACAAGCAAATTCACCTGTTCATTGCCGGCACTGGCAATGTTGGGAGTAAGCTTATTGGTCAGTTGCAGCAACAACAAACCTGGCTCGCAGATCATATGAGATTACACGTTAAAGTGGTAGGGCTGGCAAATAGTAAAAAAATGGTTATTGACGATGAAGGTATTGATTTCAATCGCTGGCAGGAAAAACTGCATTCCGGGGAATCTGCGAATATCAATGATTTTGTAAATATCATTATCGGCAAAAACCTGAGCAATACTATTTTCATTGATGTAACGGCAAGCGATGTGGTGGCCAAAGTATACGACACCCTGTTGCAGAAAAGTATTTCGGTTGTGGCCTGTAATAAAGTGGCAAGCTCTTCTTCATTTTTATATTACAGAAAGCTGAAAGACCTTGCAAGGGAATTTAACAGTCAATACCTGTTTGAAACTAATGTAGGGGCAGCGTTACCTGTTATCGGTACACTGAATGACCTTATGCGGAGTGGGGATAAGATAAATCGTATTGATGCGGTATTAAGTGGAACGCTCAATTTTGTATTCAACAATTATGATGGTAAAAAACCCTTTGCAGATATTGTTAAACAAGCTCAGGAGGAAGGATATACCGAACCCGACCCGCGACTTGATTTGAGTGGTACCGATGTAATGAGAAAAATATTGATCCTTGCAAGGGAATCAGGTGCACAAATGGAAATGGAAGATATTGTATGTAATGGGTTTCTTCCAGAAAGCTGTATGACAGGGGATGTGCCTGCATTTTATGCAGAAATGAAAAAACATGAGCAACATTTTAAGTCGCTATTTGACAATGCGACTGCAAAAAACTGTAAGCTTAAATTTGTGGCTAAATATGAAAATGGTAATGCAATGGTAGGGCTGGAGCATATTCCTCCGGAGCATGACCTGTACCATCTGTATGGAAAAGATAATGTAGTGCTGTTTTATACAGAGAGGTATCCTTTGCAGCCATTGGTGATAAAAGGCGCCGGGGCCGGTGCAGATGTTACAGCATCTGGTGTTTTTGCTGATATAATCAGAGCTACGGCCTGAGAATAAAAATGGTATTAGGGGGAAGGTATATGAGGAAGGGCTAAAATATAAAGGACTAACCCTACTCCATACACCCAAAAACAACGAATATGGAAAATGAATTATCTGTATCTCTATCTGCAACTAATATAAAGGAGGCAATTGATTCGGCCTGGGGAAAGCAATGTACTGTTCATGCACCGGGTACTGTTGCAAATTTGGTTTGTGGCTTCGATATACTCGGATTAGCACTGAATGATCCGAGTGATATAATGACCATAAAGCTGATAGATAAACCTGAGGTAATCATACATAATATTGATGAGTTTAATTTGCCAACCGATCCGAAAAAGAATGTTGCCGGTGTTCCTTTACTTGATATGATTGAGCGGCTTGACAACCAGGCTGGTTTTGAAATAAGGATTGAAAAGAAAATTAAACCTGGTAGTGGTCTCGGATCGAGTGCTGCAAGTGCCGCGGGTGGTGTTGTTGCTGCTAATCATTTGCTGGGAAATCTTTTTTCCCGCAACGACCTGGTGCAGATGGCTATGCTGGGTGAAAGGCTGGCTTCAGGAGTCAAGCATGCCGATAATATAGCTCCATGTATTATGGGAGGTGTTACACTTATCCGAAGCATTCTTCCGCTTGATATAATCAGTATACCTTCTCCACCATTATATGTTACCATTGTGCATCCGCAGATTGAAGTGCGCACAGAAGATGCAAGACAGATATTAAGAAAACAAATACTACTCAAAGATGCCATAAAGCAATGGGGAAATATTGCGGGGCTGGTCGCTGGTTTAATGAAAGGCGATTATGAACTGATCAGCCGTTCTCTTGAAGACGTACTGATAGAACCGGTGAGAAGTATATTGATTCCTGCATTTGCCGAAGTAAAGTACAGGTGTATTGAAGCAGGTGCAATGGGCGGTGGAATTTCAGGGTCGGGTCCTTCAATATTTATGCTAAGTCGGGATGAAACTACTGCATATAAAGTAGAAGATGCTATGAAGAAAGTGTATGCAGATACCAACATCAGTTTTTATACCTATGTTACTACCGTAAATACAAGTGGTGTAAAATTTGTGTAATGAAAAAAAATATTATGCCCGAAAATTTCTCTACCTGTAACAGTATCTATTTTTTATACTATGAAGTTTTTTAGTTTAAATAAACAGGCGCCGGAAGTAAGTTTCAAAGAAGCGACTATACAGGGACAGGCGCCTGATAAGGGATTGTATTTCCCGAAGTACCTGCCACAGTTTGATAAGAAATGGATTGATGATATCACTGATAAAAGCAACGAAGAAATTGCTATAGATGTTATCAGTCCTTATGCCAGTGATGATATTCCGGAAGCTGAATTACAAAAGATCGTAAAAGAAACGATAGATTTTCCTATCCCACTGGTACAAATAAACGATCGTATTTTTTCTTTGGAATTATTTCATGGGCCTACATTAGCCTTTAAAGATGTAGGGGCAAGGTTTATGAGTCGCTGTCTTGGTTATTTTGCAAAAGAAAGAAGTGAAAAAATAACGGTGCTGGTGGCTACCTCCGGAGATACCGGTGGAGCGGTGGCAAATGGATTTTATAATGTGGAAGGGGTAGAAGTAGTTATACTTTATCCTTCCGGCAAAGTAAGCTCTGTTCAGGAAAAACAGCTTACTACCCTGGGCAAAAATATACATGCGTTGGAAGTAAACGGCAGTTTTGACGATTGCCAGCAATTGGTAAAGCGTGCTTTTGCAGACGCCCAACTGACATCAAAGATATTTCTTACTTCGGCCAATTCTATTAATGTTGCCCGCTGGTTGCCGCAACAGTTTTATTATTTTTTTGCTTACAAGCATTGGGTAAATAAATCGCATCCACCGGTATTTTGTGTGCCAAGCGGTAATTTCGGCAATATCTGTGCCGGCATGCTTGCCCATATTTCAGGATTGCCGGTACAGCATTTTATTGCCGCCTGCAATGCTAATAACGTAGTACCACGTTTCCTGCAGTCCGGCGTTTATGACGTACAGCCCGCTATACCTACATTATCTAATGCAATGGACGTTGGAAACCCGAGTAATTTTGTGCGGATTCTTGAACTGTTCAGTCATCAGTTCCCGCAATTAAAAAATGTACTTACCGGATTTACTATTACTGATACTGAAACCCGAGATACAATTCGGGCAGTTAAGGAACAGGAAGGATATCTGCTTGATCCGCATGGTGCCGTTGGTTACCTGGCATTGCAAAGATATCTTACTGAACATCCCGGGTTAAAAGGGATTTTCCTGGAAACGGCACATCCGGTGAAGTTTTATGATGTGGTAGAGCCGGTAATTGATGAAGCTATTCCTGTGCCACCCTCTATTCAGCAGATATTACCCCTCCCGAAACATAGCACTGAAATTGAAGTAGATTATGATGTATTGAAAGAATATTTGATCAAGAAATAAAGGTTTCTTTTATTAGGTTAACTGTACAGATACAAAAATGTGAAAGGTAAAATGTGAATGTATAAAAGAGGAATATTTATCATTTCAGAGCCTAATTCCGTAATAATTTAGCAGTCATATTAATCTAAACGTTTTTTTAATTGTTTATGCAACCTTTTTTAATCATCTCTCATCTTTTAGGCGTTGAGTGCTCAATCTTACTATCACACTGAGCAATGTCTTTTTTAATTCGGTAAAGCTGACAAACGTACACCTTATCCGTTTTTCCCTTTTTGTAAATAGTACTCTGATTTGACGGTAAACATTATATGAAAATGTTTGTATCGGCCGTGCTTATTATGTATCTGGGATCCCTGGAAACAATCCGCATGGTATAGGGCTGGGATATTCCTGTTCCTGCTCTTATACCTATGCTTTAAAGCGGAATCGCACATGTGAAAACATCTGAGAACCACGTATCCAATTATCTATGCAAAGACCACTTTTTATTGTATTTCGGAATGAAATAATTACAGGCTTTCGCCCCAAGCAATCAGCTTGCTGACTTCCTGCGGAATATTATTTATTTTTTCATCTCTTTTCTCCCCCAAGCGCACAATTATCATATTCTTTTTGGGAATACAAATAATATATTGTCCTAGTATACCCCTGGCATAAAATATATCGGGCTTGCCAGGTATAATCCACCACTGGTAACCATAATAATCACAGGGTTTCCCTGATTCATCTTTTATCATATTGGGCGAAATGGACGCACCGAAATAACTGCTGTCAATGACAGCTATGCCATTTATTTTTCCACTGTCAAGCATTAACTGACCAAATCTTGCAAAATCCCTGGCATTGGAATTGAAACAACAATATGCTTTTTCATTTCCACCCGGATGGTCAATACTCCACAGGGCAGAATATTCAGCACCAAGAGGTTTCCAGAATTTTTCAGAAGCATACTGGCTTAATGTCTTACCGGTTGCTTTTTCCACTATTAAACCTAACAATTGAGTGTCGCCGCTTTTGTAGCGGTGCAATGTGCCAGGCGACGTTACAATATTTACAGATGTTGCGGTTTTGCGTGCATCATTGCCATAATATAATTCTGTAGTAACAGATAAGGGATTGGCATAACTCTCATCCCAATCGCTGCCACTGCTCATGGTGAGGAGATCAGCAATTTTAACTTTAGCTTTTTCACCCTCAGCAAATTCGGGAAGGTATTTTGCCACAGGATCGTTTACTGAACCAATTTTTCCCTCATGTATTGCTGCGCCAATAAGCAGGCTGGAGATACTTTTGGCCATAGAAAAGGAGCCCGACAACGAACTGTCGCTATAACCCTGCCAGTATTTTTCTACTAATATTTTTCTGTTCTGTATCACAAGCAGGGCTACAGATTGCAAACCGGCAAGATACTGATCAAGTTCATCAGGAATCTTTATTTTTCCATATTGTGCAGATAATTCCCAGGGTTTTGCATTTCCTGCCGAAATTGTATCATTGTTAAATATCGTGTAGTCGTCTATGTTAGCAAAATTGTAATAGATAGCTTTATAAATATATTGCTTACCGGTAAGCATTGGGATAACAAGTAACACAACTATGATTATTAAAAAGATATTCGCAGCTCTTTTCATTTGAAAACTTTAATAGTTTTTTAAAATACGGGCAGCATAACGATAAAGAATAAATGAAGGAGGTTAAACCTGTATTGAAATCATATATCTTTATCACTCGTGTTATTTACTAAGATAAAATAATTTACTTGTATGAAAATTGTAATTCTTGACGGATATACCATTAATCCCGGCGACCTCGACTGGAAAGGGCTGGAAGCAATAGGGGAACTTTCGGTATATGATAGGACACCCGTAGAAGAAGTGGCGGAAAGATGCCGGGAAGCACATTTTGTACTTACCAATAAAACAAAAGTGAATGGCGAAGCTATCAGGCAACTCCCGGAATTAAAATATATTGGGGAACTGGCGACAGGCTACGACAATATTGATATCAAAGAAGCCGCACTCCGGAACATACCGGTGTGCAATGTACCGGGCTATAGTACAATGTCGGTAGCTCAGCTCACCTGGGCACTGATTCTTGAAATGGTATGTAAAGTCAGTCAGCGTTCTGCCGTAGTACATGAGGGGGCATGGATTAAAAGTAAAGATTTTTGTTTTGGTCATGTGGGGCTTTTTGAATTGCAGGGCAAAAAATTAGGTCTTATCGGGTTAGGACAAATAGGGGGGGCTGTGGCAAAAATTGCACAGGCTTTTGGAATGGAAGTTATTGCTAATGTTCGAAATCCGGCTAAACATGATATACCCGGAATACGCATTGTAAACCGTGAAGAATGTTTTGCGGAAGCGGATATAGTGAGTCTTCATTCTCCACTTACGGAAAGTACAAAACAAATGGTAAACACAGGTCTATTGTCTACTATGAAAAAATCCGCAATTCTTATTAATACAGCCCGCGGCGCTTTAATCAATGAAAAAGACCTTGCCGATGCACTAAATAATGATATGATCGCCGGTGCGGCACTGGATGTATTATCTGCAGAACCTCCTGTAAAAGACAATCCTTTGTTTCAGGCAAAAAACTGCATCATCACCCCGCATATTGCCTGGGCCACCCTTGAAGCCCGGCAAAGACTATTGCAGGAATCAGTGGAGAACATAAAAGCATTTCTTAATGGAAGTCCCAGAAATGTGGTGAATATTTTTTAGCATATATCTAAATGTTTTGGTTTTCATCATAACAAAAAGGTCCAAACATCTATCTTCCATCACCATCCAGCAGGTTGCCTAATCCGCCGAGTATACTGCCTTCCTCTTTTCTTTTGGTAGTAGCGTACGTGAGAATACGACTGGCAAGTCTGCTTATGGGTAGGGTTTGAATCCAAACTTTTCCCGGACCCTGCAGTGTGGCAAAAAATACACCTTCGCCACCAAACAGAGTATTGCGTATGCCCCCAACAAACTGGATATCATAATGTATATCTTTAGAATAACCAACCAGGCAACCCGTATCTATACGCAGCGTTTCACCCGGTAGTAATATTCTTTCAAACACATGTCCGCCGGCATGTACAAAGGCCATTCCGTCTCCTTCGAGTTTTTCCATGATAAAACCTTCTCCACCGAAAAGACCGGTGCCCAGGCGACGCTGAAACTCTATACCAATACTTACACCACGTGCGGCACACAGGAAGGCATCTTTCTGACATACTACTTTTCCGCCCAGGGCATACAAATCGAGTGGAATAATTTTCCCGGGATATGGTGAAGCAAATGCCACTCTTTTTTTACCCTGACCTACATTGGTGAATGCAGTCATAAATAGACTTTCGCCGGTTAGCAACCGTTTACCGGCACTAAACAGTTTATTCATAATGCCACCCCCTGATTTTTGGGAGCCATCTCCAAATATAGTTTGCATCTGAATGCCTTCATCCATCATCATAAATGCACCACTTTCGGCCATAGCCGTTTCTCCAGGATCTAGTTCAATATCTACATACTGCATTTCTTCCCCGTAAATACGATAGTCAATGTCGTGCGCTGCTAACATATTCTTTATGTTTTTAGATATAAAAATATTAGAATAATAGTAAATCAACATACCGTTTATAAAAGAATAATTTAATTATTTGGTTATTTTTATTTTTAAATTACTAACTATGGAAAATATGGCTTACCTGTTTACCGCAATTATCTTCCTTATAATTATTGTCCCCTTTGTTTTGTACCTCTTTACGCTTCAAAGAACACTTGAAGTTATTAATATAGAAAGCAGGAAAATGGCGCCCGGACAGGTTTGGTTATTATTCATTCCTATTTTTAATATTGTCTGGCAGTTTATAATGACAGGGCGAATTGCCGACTCCATTCGCGATGAATGTGTACGGCTGCAAATACCGCTTCCCGAAAGCAGACCAACTTTTGTGCTTGAGTTAATAATGACTTTTTTATACATTATTTCAATCCCATTGAATAATTTTTTTGCCTTACCCATGCTCGGTGGGTTTTGTTCTATAGCAGCATTGATTTGCTGGATAGTATATTGGGTAAAAGTGAACAGCTATAGAAAACTTATTCTTGCCAACCAGGATAATTTTCTTTTGGATGCAGAAAAAGAAACTTTACAAACTCCGTCTTCCTAAATCTGTCACAGAGAGTGAAAATAGTTGCTCACAGATACCCCTGATTTATATAGAAAGTATATCTGAGACAATTCGCGTAATCTGTGAGAGAAAATAAAAATCCCATGCTCCTCTAAACAAATTATATTCGGATATAAAATAGATGGTAATGGTAAAGAAGAAACTGGTTGTGCTCACTGGTGCAGGCATTAGTGCAGAAAGTGGATTGAAAACCTTCAGGGATAGTGATGGTTTGTGGGAAGGCTACAATGTGGAAGAAGTAGCTACACCGGGGGCCTGGAGAAAAGACCCGAAACTGGTGCTTGACTTTTATAATATGCGTAGAAAAGATGTACGCAATGCCCAACCCAATGTTGCTCACAAGGGGCTTGCTGAACTCGAAAAGGATTTTGATGTACATATCATCACACAGAATATAGATGACCTGCATGAACGTGCCGGCTCTTCAAAGGTGTTGCACCTGCATGGTGAAATATTTAAAATGCGCAGCGAAAAGAATGAGCATCTTGTATACGATATTACGGATGATATACAGATTGGCGACAAGGGGGAAGATGGGGCTCAGTTGCGGCCGCATATTGTATGGTTTGAAGAAGCTGTACCAATGATAGAGCCAGCCGTACAAATAGCAGCTACAGCAGACATATTTGTTGTTATAGGCACATCACTGGCTGTGTACCCGGCTGCGGGATTACTCCATTATGCACCAAAAAATATTCCTAAATTCATTGTGGATAAAAAAATTCCTTACACGACTTCATTGCATAATATAGTGGCTATTGAAAAACCCGCAACAAAAGGAGTGGAGGAGCTTACCGGATTATTATCAAAATATTCTGACTAATAATAAAGAGCAGAAAGTTTATGGAAGAAATAATTAACTGCGCCGCATATTCAGAAGGACGACGGGTAATAAATATTGAATTAGAAAAAGCCGGCGAAATTTTGCAACAGTTAAACGGCTTTGTGTGGATTGGCCTATATTCTCCCAGGGAAGAAACCCTTCAACTGGTCCAAAAAGTATTTGGATTGCATGAGCTTGCCATTGAAGATGCACACAGGGCACACCAGCGCCCTAAGGTGGAGATATATGGTGATTCGGTTTTTATAGTGTTGCGCACAGCGCAGATCAATAAAGGAAATAGCATCGAGTTTGGGGAGACCCATTTTTTTCTTGGTAATAATTTTATCATTACTATTCGCCATGGGTCAACTATATCTTATGCAGATGTTCGTAACAGGTGCGAAAAAACACCACATCTCCTGGCCAAAGGACAGGGATTTGCCCTGTATGCCGTGATGGACTCCATAGTAGACCAATATTTTCCGGTGGTAAATATACTTGAAGAAGAACTGGACAAAGTAGAAAATAAAATTTTTAAGGAAAAACCCAGTCGCGAAACAACCGAGTATATCTATCACCTCAAACACGAACTGCTGGAAGTTAAAAGAGCTGTATTTCCCTTAGTTGAAATTTGCAACCGTCTCATGCGTTTTGATTTTGATTATGTTGCTGAAGATACCCGACCTTACTTCCGCGATATTTACGACCATGCGATGCGCATTAATGAAATGGTGGACAATTCGCTGGAGTTATTGAATACAGCCCTCGATGCTAATTTTTCACTGATTTCCATCTCACAGAGCGACGTATCTAAAAAATTTGCAGGCTGGGCGGCAATCATTGCTGTGCCTACCATGGTAGCCGGCATCTATGGAATGAATTTTACCATTATGCCTGAATTGCATTGGCAGTATGGATACCCGGTTGTACTCGCATCTACCGTTGTGCTGTGTATTGTACTTTACCTGCTTTTCCGAAAATCGGGATGGTTGTAAATAATAAAACATAAACGATATATCCAAACTGCGTCATTACCCCTTGCCCTTTTCTTCTTTGAATATTATACCTTCATTTTTCAGTTCTTTCAAAACCGGTTCATAGATCTCTGGTATTACAGGAATATGTAAACCGGATAATCCGATTTTTCCTTTTAATATCATTATTGTTGCAATACCAAGCGGCAGCCCTACTGTCTTTGCCATTGCAGTTTCAAGACTATTTTCCCCTTTTACAACCAGTGAACTCTTAACTTTCTTCTCTGCCTCACCGGTTCTGTAACCTATTTCATGCATCATTATCACCATATCCCTGTCATTAGGCTGCAACATTAATTGCTGCTCTGCACAAATCTGCAGTATTTCTGCTGCTGTAAGGAGGCCTCTTCCTATAATTTCATTATCATATAATCCCAGAAAGGATAATAGTTTTTTTTGTTTTGAATCAGAATTATCAGTCAGCCTGTGATAAGCGAGGTGTTCTTTGAAAAAACCGGAATAGCTGAGTTTTGATGTATTATATTTTTTATCCTCGTCCGTAAGTTTCAGGTCAACTATTTTCTTCCATCCCAAACAATAATCCGGATGCCTTAAAGTAGTTCTTATAAATGTTTCACATTGTGCCAGGTCGTATAGTTTACTATAACTGATGGAATCCCTGTTTGGATACCAGGCATATCTGCCTTCACCGGTTACTTCAATGGTTCTGTTTTCGTTGAACAATAATTCGTATGGCATGTTAATTATCTCTCCGTCTTCTTTGTATACCGCACCGGTTTTCCCGGCAAGAATAATATTTCTGGGGTTCCAGCTTATTTTATAATGCCAGGGGTTATTGTCACTTTCCGGAGCTACCAGTCCGCCGCAGTGTGAGTGAAAAGAATATATTTCACCACCATTGTTTTGTATACTGTGAATCATTTGCATTGCACTCATGTGGTCAATTCCAGGATCAAGCCCCATTTCACACAAAAATAAAAGCCCCTTTTGCTGTATAATTGGTGCAGATGCCCGGATATGAGGATCAATATAGGAAGCAGTAAGCAGGTGACGGCCGGCATCAATGCAGGACTGTGCTACTAAAAAATGAAGAGCAGCGGGCAGCATGGAAATCACTACATCTGCCTGCCGGATCAAATAAATTCTGTTTTCCTCTTCGTTAATATTGATATAGCTTGCGCTGGTATTTTTTGCGCCTTGTAGTTTGTTTTCCACAAGCTTCAGATCATTATCCGCAACGGTTAAATGCCAGTCATATTCAATACATTTTTTTTTCAGGTACTCAATTAGTATAGTGGAGGATTTTCCTGCCCCGAATAATAATATCTTTTTCACCGGCTATAATTTTTATAAGGCAAAGTAAGTGATTTATCGGAACGGAAAGGGAACCCTGAAGGTTTTGTAAGTTATTGCTGAGGTATAATATTCCACTATCTCCATGTATTGCATGTCGGCTTTGTAAGTTGTTTTAGATGTCGTTAGTAGTTGTTTACACTCAGACTCAAAAAGTCTGTACGGGGCTGTTTCCTCATTCTTGATCTGGTTCCCACTGTTTAACCAAGTCTGCCTGTACAATTGGGAGAAATCAGTAGAAGGTTATTTTTTTCTTCCAATGCTAAAATAGTCCCGAAATTTATTAAAAGTCTCCCCTAATCGTTATATCTTAGCGCCTCAAGACTAAAACAAAGCGTCATCCAAATCTTACTAACCGGGTGGTATAAATAGTACCTGTTTCTAATAACCCAATAACCGGGCAAAAGCCACTAACTGTCACGACTTTCTATTTGAAATTCATTTTGTAATCATACTCTATCTGAAAAGCGTTTTGAATGAAATTTACTCCTTATCTTTTAATTGCATCTGTTTTAGTAAGTCAATGTGTAACTTCTCAGGACTGGAAGACTTATCCCTACAAGCCTGCCGGAAGCAAAATTTCATTTCCCAAAGATGAAGGGTGGCACAGTGCTGAAGCCATTGAATGGTGGTATAATTCGGGGCACCTTAAGGGAGTTACTTCGGGTAAAACCTACAGTTATATGCTCACTTATTTTTATTACCCGGCAAGCGGTTTTGATGGTTTCAGAATATTGAATATAGAAGACGATGCTTCCGGAAAGTTTTATCAGGAATCAAGACCGGTTAAATATACCACCTTATCTACCACTCATCTTGATATAGAAGCATCGGTATATGGCAGGGGAAAAGAAAGCTGGAGCAATAAGGTAGATGGGAATGGAAATTTAATACCTTTTGAATATGCAGTTGTAGCATCTTCGGCTATGGGCGGATTAAATTTGGATTATAAGAGCTTAAAGCGACCACTTCTACCCGGTGATGATGGTTATCTTGACCAGGGAGCCAATGACTATACGTATTATTATTCCCAAACCAGCAATGCTGTTACCGGAAAATTAACCCTCAACGGAATGACAGAAGATGTAACCGGAAACTGCTGGATTGACAGGCAATACGGGAATTTTAATCCACTAACCAGTGAAAAATATGAATGGTTTCAAATGCAGTTATCTAACGGAATGGATATAAACCTATGGAATATTTTCACTGCTCAAAATGCTATTCCTGATAATGAGAAGTACCGGATCCTCGCTGCTTATGTTGACGAATCTACCCAATACACAATCAGTGATTTTAATATTGAGCGTTTATCATACAACTGGATGGCAGACAGCACTATGTGCTATGCTTCAAAATGGAGACTCACTTCTGCAAAAAATAATCTTGACCTCACTATCACAACAAAAAATGATAATAGTGAAGTTACATTACCGTTTAGATTTTTTGAGGGATCAACCTCTGTATCAGGAACTATAAATGGACAGTCCGTTACCGGAGTTGGCTTTGCGGAATTGTTACATTCGTATGAACAACCAAAACTCACAATCAACAATCCTGTGGGTGGAGTATTTAACCCTGGTTTACCCATTTCATGGCAATTGATGAATCCCGATGCCGGGCGACCGGTTACCTATAATATTGAATACAGGGTTAACAAATCTGCTTTTAAGCCAATTACAGAAGGAGTAAAGGATACTTTTTATGTATGGAACAATTCCTCCCTTTCTGAAGGTGATAGTATATGGTTTAAAATTACCGCTATGTCAATAGACGGAGAATTGAAGGGTACTGTAGTCAGTGCATCTCCTTCCACGGTAATTCCGGACAATGCTAACAGCTTAAACATAAAAGTGTTTCCAAATCCTGTGAGAGACTATTTTTATTTAAAACCTGGTTTACCTGCAAATAGCTCGCAATGTAAAATCTTTGATAGCAAAGGCCGTGAGATACGGGTAATAACTGGCAGTTCAATTTCAAATAAGTTTGATGTGAGTTTTTTACAAACAGGTATATATTTTCTGCAAATAGATTCGCCGGAACGACGGGTTGTTTTGAAATTTTTAAAGAGGTAGCGTTTTATTCTGTAAATAAATTTCTTTGGCTATACACAACATCAATACGACAAGACCTGCGCCAGGGGAGTATCAAGTAATATTAACGGTATCAAAGTATCTATTTAGTACTGCCAAATAGGTTTCGAAAACTTGTGGCGAGACCCTTGCGCCTGTTACCTGAGTATTTTTAACTGACTTTATTTCTTTTAGTGCATGTGCTTGTACTGTTTAGATGCATTCAATAAAAAGGCTTCCTGGAAAGGAAGCCAATTACGTTTTTATACGTAAACATGAGAAAACAAATTTTAGACAGTAGCCAATTCTCTTGTGAATAGTACTTGGGCAAAAAAAAGATTTCTTTTTATTTTGAAATTCATTTTGTATCCCTTTAATATTATGCTACTGTCACCGGTATTAGTTTCTTATACTTCATACGTTTTAGAATAAGTAAAAAAATAATGGTGAATATTATTCCCAATAAGGCTTCGGCAAAAAGCATATACCTGCTTCCAAACCTGTCATGCGTCCAGCCATCGAAAGCGGTCATATACACTACCGGCAAATTACCCAGGGAAGACAGTAAAGAATATTTTGTAGCTACATGTTTTTTGCCAATTACAAAAAAAAGCAGAGCCGTATATGCAGCATACATTAAACCCGTAGAAAACCCATAGATGAGTACTCCTGCAATATATACTACCCGCTGATATGGCATTGCGGCTATTAAAACAGTAACCATCGCACAAACAAAACCGGTACCTAAGTATGTATTCCATACCCCAAGACGATCAGCTATAAAACCTCCTGTTATACAACCCGCAGCACTTACGCTTCCACACAATATACCAGTAACCAGCACAACAGTATTTGTATCAGTTTTCCAATCTTCTGCAATTGCAGACCATAGATTGGCCATTGCACCAGTACCAATTGGCATAATGATGAGAATCATGGCAAATAATGCAAAGGGCAGTTTTATCATAGTTAAAATGTCTTTACCCATTATATGTAATTCCTGCATTATTTTTTTGTCTTTCTGATGTGGAATATCTTTTATGGTTATTATGGTCATTGCAAATAATAAGGATGCCGCACACAATACTATACCAGTTGTTATAAGGTTGTAGTGCGTGGCAAGCCATATACCTGCTGCGCCACCCAGTCCCGTACCTGCAAGACTTCCAGCCTGGTACCATCCTGAAGCTTCTCCCTTTTTGTGTAAATGGAATGAAACAAAGTAATAGCAGCGAAGCAATGGTTACCAATAAACTAAGCCAAAACCATTTATGCAAGCTTAGTGATAAATCTACTACCGGACCCCACACAAAGCGCCATAAATTAGCCGAAAGCCCTATTGCAACAATACTCGCTGTTAACGCTACAGGAACCCCGTTTTTTGAAAGCAAAAAGGGTAATGCCACCGTTACAAAGCCCTGACTGATACCCATAGGTAATATGAGAAAAAACATGTAAAAAGGTTTGGTGTACTGCCCCTGCATGTGATAGCTATTTTGTCAGCAACGACTCACTGTAATAAGCGATTTCGGCAACAATTTTCCCCTTTTCATCGAAACTGCTGCTGAGGTGAACAGGTAACACAATTGCTTTTTTATCTTTTTTGCGTACAAGGTTAAATTTCCACCACGACAACACTTCACGGCCATCATTCATTTCATATTCGAGGTAGTCGGGGTAGCCGATCACGTCTATGCTTTTAATTTCAAAATCATTCAGGAATTTTTGCAGAAAAGCTTTTTCTTCAGCTTTTGACAATGTTTTATCCCATTCACTATTGATATCATAAAATTTTGCATTGTCACTGTAAAAGCTCAGTGATTTATGAATGTCGCCTTTTTCCAGGGCGTAAGTGGCCTTGCGAATCGTATTGATATTCTCGTGGTGATTGTAAATTTTTCCGTTGGTCCTGTTGGAGTAGCTGGCAAATATTTCTTCAAATACTTTTCCGTTGCTGTAGTTAATGATCCTTTTTATTTTATTGTCTTTGGTAAGAAAGTAAATACGCTGGGCAGCGGCATCTAATTTTACGCCGGTGGCTTTATGTACTCCTTTTATCATTAGCCAGTCCTGCACAACAGGTTCGCCGTCTTTGTTATCTTTTTTGTACACAAGAGCATCAGGATAGGATCCCGGAAACTGGTCAATGGCAAAATAGTCCAGTTCCCTGCTGTAACGAAGGATATTATTCAAATAGGCAGTTTTATTTGTTCCCGAATCACTTATATTGCTCGTAGTGCCATTGTAAGATTTAAAGTCATCGGTAAGAAATCCCGCAATTCTTGCAGAATCACCGGCAACCGTAGACTTTTCAAATTCAGTTACCACCCCAATCGCCGGGTGCTCTATAAAAATAGTCCCATTCTCTTTTTTCTGTCCAAAGGCCATAATTGCCAAAAACGCAAAAGCGAAAAGAAATACTGATTTTTTCATTGTAGAAGTTTTAAAAGTTTCGGTAAAAATGTGATGCAGGAAAGGTTCATAAAAACAGGGGTTGTTGAAATCATCTGCGAATGTGATTATAATATACCTGAAGGTGTGAGCATAGTAGACTGCAGGTGTTCAGTAAATATTGGTATCATAAAGTTCCGGGGTTAGCGGGCGTTCTGTTAGTATTTTTTCGTCATTCAATGCTACATTTTCGTCATTTACCTGCATATTTTGTTCAGTAATGAGATAAATTGAGAAAGAGTGTCTTTGGGATCTCCAAAATTTCCTCTTATTTGTAAATAGATAGGTCCGAGTGTTTATCTTTATAACGATGCCTAAACCCTGTAGTCTTTCCGCCCTTTATTTGATCATCTTTTCCATATATGGAAATATTATTTCAGCGCAAACTACTACCGGATTTGAAACTATTTCTACCGAACAGGGTCTTTCTCAGGGGTTGATAAACGATATATTGCAGGATAAGGATGGGTTTATATGGATTGCGACCAAGGGCGGACTGAACCGCTACGATGGTTACAGTTTTAAAATATTCACTACCGATCCTGAAGACACTGTTTCCATAAGTAGCAATGCTGTAAGTAATTTGCTGGAAGACAGTAAGGGCAGGCTTTGGGCTGGCACCTATGATGGCGGTGTGAATGTATATGATAAAAAGACCGGGCAGTTTTTGAGGATTGTACATAAGAAAAACGAAAACACCAGTCTTTCCAGCAACCGGATAGATGCTGCAATGACGGAGCTGCCAGATGATCGCATATTGCTATACCCGCAGGGAGGCAGGCTTAGTATCATTTCGCTGCCCGATAGCGGAACCCCAGTAATATCCACAGTGAATGTGCCGGGAAACCTTCCTGTTTTGGGAATTGGAAAGGATGATAAAGGGTTTGTCTGGGTGGGGCTGTCTGATAATACCATTTATATTTTCAATCCTTCCACGCTTAGTTTCGAACTGGTTTATAATGGACATCAGTTTACCGGACTGATCGAAAGAACCGGTAAAATTTTGTCAGCAAAATTCAGTCAGACTTTTGGGTTTGGTGTACTTCCTGTTATCAGGACAACTTTAATAGATTCAACAGGCCGGTTACGAAAAAAATTGCTTAGTAATATGCCCGTTGGCGGATTAGAATTTAATGATCGTTATCCATTCAAGCCTGGAATGTCTTTGGGTTGTAATATTTATGATTTGACCGGAGTAAAAAAAGGGGATAATATAAATAATGGTTATGCCTGCAATTTAAAAACGGACGTACCGGATCAGAATATTAAATGTCTGCTGCTTGACAGGTCGGGGGTGTTGTGGGTAGGAACAATGGGACATGGTATTTATAAATACCGTATCGGCAGCAATCGTTTCACTCCGTTATTAAATAATATGAGCCTGCAGCGGATTACAGCATGGCATAATGGTATGCTTTATGTGCAGGGCTGGAGGGCTTCTAAATTATTAACTCCTGACGGTGATGAACGCATTAACCCGGTTGCCTCCGTGGTAGCGACCGCCCCTGCTTATATCCAGGTGTTGCAAACCAGGGATAGCAGTTACTGGGTGTACTGGAATGTGTTAAAAAAGTTATACCGGTATTCGGCTGACCTGAAGCTCATAACTGCTTATAACGAACCGGCAAGTCCCCTGCCTACAGAACAATTGCAGCCGATGATAGAAGACAGTAAACACCATATCTGGATTTGCGGTGCAAATGGCACACTGGCAAAGATAGATCCTGTCACAGGCAGCATATCAAAGTTTATAATAGATATCAAACAATTAACTGGCACACAAGCACTAACTCAGACCAATGCCTATTATGAAGATAACAAAGGCATCTTTTGGCTGGCAACCGAACATGGATTTGCAAGAGTAGCATTTGCAGATGACGGAACAATGCTACAGGTGAAATGGTTTAAAAATATACCGGGCAACAGCAATTCACTTAGTTATAATTATGTTTCCTGGTTTATGGATGACCCGGCCAATGCGGATTATTTATGGATATGCACCAAGGGTGGCGGACTAAACCGGATGCAAAAATCAACCGGGAAGTTTATTCATTATACCACTAAGCAGGGACTGCCCAATGATGTGGTGTATGGCGTGCTAGCCGATAATGCCGGTAATATTTGGGGCAGTACCAATAAAGGATTATTCTGTATGCTCGCAGGTAAAAAAGAGGAAGAGCCGGAATTCAGATTATTCAGCAGGGATGATGGATTACAGGCTGATGAATTCAATACCAATGCATTTGCTAAACTAACAAACGGTAATCTCGCATTTGGCGGGGTAAACGGGTTGAATATTTTTAATCCGCAAAAAGTATTATCCTCCAACTTTACACCCAATATATTCATCACAAACATACAGATAGGGAATAAGAATATAACCCCTGGTGACAAAACGGGCCTGCTAACGGAAACCATTGAACAAACGGCTTCAATCACACTGACCCATTTGCAGGATGTAGTAACCCTTGAATTTTCATCGCTCGATTTTTCAGCCCCGTTACGTAATAAGTATCGTTACCAGTTGTCTGGTATAGACAATGACTGGATAGAAAGCGGCACACGCAGAACAGCTACCTATCTTCATTTGCCTGCAGGTAATTATGTTTTTAAAGTACAGGGAAGCAACAGCCAGGGCATCTGGAGCAATAAAATAGCAGAACTGAAAATAAAAGTGCTACCACCCTGGTGGAAAGCCTGGTGGGCATATATGCTATATGTTTTGTTGATTGCATTAGCTATACGTGCTTACCTGAGGTTTAATGTGAATAAGGCAAAACTGCAATCACAGTTAAGCTATGAACAATTGGAGGCTAAAAGAGCAAAAGAATTAGATACCATAAAAACACAGTTGTATACCAATATAACCCACGAATTTCGCACACCTCTTACCGTTATATTAGGTATGGCCCGGCAAGTTGTTGAGAAGCCGGCAGAGCAATTCAATACCCGGATGGAAATGATCATGCGCAGCGGCCACAATTTATTGGGCCTGGTAAATCAACTGCTGGATCTCTCCAAACTGGAAACAGGTAAAATGCAGTTGCAGTTATCGCAGGGTGATGTGATACGTTTTCTGCGTTATATAGTTGAATCCTTCCATTCACTGGCTGAAAGTCAGCAGAAGCAGTTACATTTTTTAACGGATATTGACATTTTGTACCTGGAATTTGACAGTGAGAAATTAAGGCAAATCATATCCAACCTGCTATCCAATGCTATCAGGCTTACTCCGGAAAAAGGGAATATTTATATCAGTGTATTGCAAAACGATGTACAAGATAATGACGACCATCCCATATTGACTATTAGAGTAAAAGATACCGGTATAGGTATACCCGAAGATCAATTGCAATTTATTTTCGACAGGTTTTATCAATTAGACAATAGTCATACCCGCAAAACAGAAGGTACAGGCATTGGTCTGGCTCTTACTAAAGAACTGGTTAAACTGATGGATGGGAAGATAGAGGTAAAAAGCCCGCCCGCAGGTGCTTTTAAGGGTAGCGAGTTTATAGTATCGCTTCCCCTGAAGAAAGTTGCTACGACAGAAGAACTGGCTCCAGGGGATTTGAAAAATCAGACAACTCATCTATCCTCAATACTACCTGTACTCAATGTACCTGTTACAGATAGTGAAGATAAAAATATAAATACTCCATTGATTTTGCTGGTGGAGGATAATGCTGATGTAGTTGCCTATACGGCATCCTGTCTTACTGACTATCGGCTGACCGTTGGCAAAGACGGAAGAGAAGGCTTTGATATTGCCACAGACATTATCCCCGATCTTATCATAACTGATGTAATGATGCCTTATGTGGATGGCTTTGAACTGGTGAACAAATTGCGCAATAATGAAAACACCAGTCATATCCCTGTGATTATACTCACTGCAAAAGCCGATGCAGCAAGCAAAATAGCAGGCTTAGAGGAGGGCGCCGATGCCTACCTGGAGAAGCCGTTTAACAGGGAAGAGTTGCTTGTGAGAATAAAGAAACTACTGGAGATGCGTAAGAACCTGCAACAATATTATCTTAAGAAGGCGGGTATATATGAAGTTACGCATACGGAATCGGTAAGTGTTGCTGATAAAATAAGTGATCATGCTATAGAAGATAGTTTTGTGAAGAAGATAAGAGAAGCAGTTGAGCAAAATTTGACAGATACCAATTTTACGGTGGAACAATTGTGTAAACAGATTTTCATGAGTCATTCGCAACTGCATCGCAAGCTGGAAGCCCTGACCGGGTATTCCCCCAACAAATTCATCAGGATGATCCGTCTCAAAAGAGCAAAGGAATTATTACAGGATCCTGCAAACAGTATTGCATCTATTGCACTGGATTGCGGCTACAATGATCCGGGATATTTTGCAAGAGTGTTTAAGCAGGAGTATGGTGTAACACCCCAGGAATGGAGGGCGACGAACAGGCAATAATCAACCTATAGTTACCTTTGTATACAAACCTGCTATCTGTGAATTTTTAATAGGTTTAAATTAGTGGTTATGGATACACGTATCACGCTTAACAGCAAAGCAAGTTTTATTAAGGTCTTGAAAGACTTATATACCGCTCATACCAAAGCATCTATTCTGTATGACATAGAAGGATTGACCCGTTATGAAGGGATGATTTTGGGAGTAAACGAAAGCGCCGGGCAATCGTCTTTGCAATTAGATGCGGGGTTGGAAATTCCTTTGTCATCAGTTGTTGCTGTGAATGGGGTCTTTACTTCTGATTTCTGTGAGTGTTAGAAAACTTTTTATCTATTGTAAGCTTTACTTCATTCTCGACCAAACCTCATATATCTGGTCGCCTTTGGAGCTAAGCCCGGTGTGTATCCAGTTTCCATCTTTTAATGAATCACTAAAGCTCAGCGACATGCCCACACGGGAAGCATCCCTTGAAAAAAAATCAATGTATTCAGTATATTTTCCGTTTTCAAAACTGTATCTGCCGCCTCCCGTACCCGAAAACTCACCGGTTTCAATATTAATTGCGGCCCATTGAAAATGACTACCGGTTAAAAGTTTTAATGTGCGGCGGGCCCGCAGTGGAAGCTCCACCATCTTATCATCCTGTTTACGATGCGTAATACGCCAGTTGCCTGCAAGCAGATTTTTGCCGTCATCCGCTCTTTTCCATTCCTGGCGACTGCCGGTTAGATTGGTAATTAGATTTTGGCCGCTCACCTGGTAGGCAAACCGGTTTGTTTTTCCTACGTTAGATTTGTTATTGCTGTCAAATTCTGTTTTTAATACAATCTCTTTATCCGTAACTTTAAATGAACCGCCCCAGGATCCGTCAAATTTTTTGTCCATAATACTGTAGGTAGAAATCATGCAATATCCATCTGCAATCAGCAACAGTTGCTGTTGGTTGGCTGCATCAATTTTCCAGGCTCCGTTTAGTGGCAACAGGGAGTGATCTGCCTGCGGAATAGTATGCATTGAAAGAAGCGGAATAAGTAAGGCGGCAATTGCCGATAGGGTACACTGCCTGATTGTTGAATAAGTCATAAGGAGGTTTTTTGTGAAAGAATAATCGGTAAACAGCGCTATTGTAAAGATAAGAATTGAAATCCTTCTTACGAATATCAAATAGGGTTCATTGCATCCTTCAGTTCACAATTTGGAATTTATATAAAAAAATCTAAATTGCCTCATTATAATACATTATATGAGAACACTGCTAATCCTCGTGCTAATCTTATCTGTAATCAATCTCCAGGCCCAAAAGGGGAAAAGAAACAGTGTATCCCTGTATGTTTTAGATAAAAACTGGAAGGGCTGCCGGCCCGAAGATGCAAAATATCTGACTTGCATGCAAAAGCTGAGCGATACAGCTTATGAACGGAGTTTTTATCATTATGAGGGCCCTTTGATGACCATCGAAACTTATAAGGATAAAGACGCTACTATTCCTCACGGGGAATTTATTTATTATGGCTCAGACGGAAAGATAAACTCTCTCGGTAATGCATACAATGGCAAGAAAGAGGGCTGGTGGTACTTTTATACTGATTCATTCACTCTGTGGAAGAAAGAGAAATACGAAATGGGTAAGCTGGTGACTATTATGGATCTTGCAGCTATAAAAGCGAAAAATGAACAAGATAAAAAGAATATGAAACCAGAGCAAAAAGAGGGGGAAGACGAAGCAACTTTTAGAGGTGGGGATGATGACTGGATTAAGTATATTCAAAAAAACATCAATTACCCCGACCGGGCGAGAAAGCTGGATAAAGAGGGGAGTATGTTGCTTCAGTTTGTAGTAAATACAGATGGTACTACAGGTGATATACGGATATTGAGATCTATTGAATATTCCCTTGATGAAGAAGCTATACGATTGATAAGCGAATCACCAAAATGGAGACCTGCCCACCAGGATGGGAAATTAGTTAAGGCATACCGAAAACAACCATTGAACTTTCAGTTACCCAGGTAAATGCTAATCAACAACTGTGGTGTCAATTAAGTTGATGGTTCTTGATATATCATCGTATTCAGTGGCATGAATTGCTTTTGTCAGCATCTCAGCCAGGAATCCCGGAGATTGAATACCCTGAGCCAGTTTATATACTACCTCATCCATTTGCTGAATATAAAAATCCTGCTGCTCTTTATCCATTGCCGATAACAGCAATGCATTGCTCCATGAGGTCTCTCTTGCTTTGTCAATACTGAAATTTAAAACCGCTTTTTCACTGCCATTCACAATTTTACCTAGCAGCCGCAATGGCAGCCATACCTGGCTCAAAGCTTCCTGTACACCATCAATCTGAGATGCAATTACTGCATTGATCCTGTTGAAATCTGAAGATAATCCGTTAATAGCATCGCCGGGCGCTACACTTGCAGATGCAATTGCAAGGTCAAGGTTGATATGCGTATTTACTCCAAGAAGTAAATGTTGAATAACAATAAGATCATTTTCTTTGCTGCAGTCGAATGTAAATTTCCAGGATTTGCTGCAGGGGTTGCCGGAGTTATACGCATCAAATGCATCAAGATAGCGTTGTGCAAATACTACATCAAGCCTGTCCATACGGTTTTCATCTTCAAAGGTGTGCTGCAGGATACTGTCTTTTACTGCTATCGTCATTCTTTTATACAGGGCAGCAAAATAACCCATCCTGTTCTGCGATGAGCGGCATTGCTGCACAATTTCGTCTAATCTTGTTATAACATCAGCGATTTGGGACACAGTCATTGTTATATAAATTATAGAAACAAAAGGTAGTAAAATTTTAAATTTTTTCATTCCTTTTCTCTCTATCTTCATTAATAGTTAACTGAGTTCTGAATGCTGTCTCCCCTTACTCAAATTCCTGCTATACGTGCAGCCCGAATTGCGACGAGCACTTTATTTTTTTGTGCGGGCTTTTGCTTCGCCAGTTGGGCCTCCAGGATACCGCAGATACAGGCAAAGCTTGGTTTGAATGAAGCTGAGTTGGGTGGTGTATTGTTAGCACTTCCTGTAGGACTAATAATTGGTTTGCCGGTTTCCGGTTTCCTTGTAGCGAAATACGGGAGCAGGAGAATAGCTATATTGGCTGTATTATTATATGCAATCACACTTCCTTTACTGGGTTTGATTACTAGTCCCTGGCAGTTGATAGTAGTATTATTTTTTTTTGGATTTGGCGGCAACCTGCTCAATATCTCAATGAATACCCAGGGCGCCGGGGTAGAAGATGCTTATCAACGGTCTATTATGGCATCCTTTCATGGTGTGTGGAGCCTTGCCGGTTTTACAGGAGCTGCTGTTGGCACCTTAATGGTGAGGTTTATTATTTCTCCTTTTTTACACTTTTGTTTGATTACAGTTACTATTTATTTTCTTGTTTGGGTAATATACCGTTTTTTGCTTGTAAAAGATATTCATTCCGGAGGCGATGCACCCGTTTTTGCCAAACCCGATGGTGATTTGCTGAAGCTGGGCCTGATTGCATTTTGTTGTATGGTATGTGAAGGAACTATGTTTGACTGGAGTGGGATTTACTTTGCTAAAGAAGTGAAAGCTCCCGGGGAATATATCACATTTGGTTTTGCGGCATTTATGACTACAATGGCTGGGGGAAGATTTATCGGTGACTGGTTAGCGACAAAATTAGGTAAAAGAAATATGATCAGGATGAGTGGAATATTAATTGCGTCTGGTTTGATGATTGCGGTAATATTCCCTTATATGTTTACTGCAATTGCGGGGTTTTTGCTAACCGGCATGGGGGTATCGTCAGTAGTTCCTCTGGTTTATGGCGCTGCCGCCAAATCAGGTAAGGTGGCTTCGGGAGTAGCGCTGGCTGCTGTATCTACTGTAGGTTACCTGGGTTTTCTGTTTGGACCACCGGTAATTGGATTTATTGCACAGATATTCAGCTTAAGATGGTCATTTACCCTGATAGCAATACTCGGGTTTTGCACTACTTTACTTGCAGGATATGTAAACGTAGAAGATAAAAAAAATTGAGAGGGATACTCTTTTCATTCTCGTTTCATTATTCTCAAATAGTCCTGCCTGTTTTTTCCTGTTCAATCCTACTGATAACCTGCTCCATTGTCATGGAATCTTCGATACCGAATTCCCCGATGCGGGTACGACACAAATTGCTCAGGTAGGCACCGCATCCCAGATAAGCGCCAAAATCATTTGCAAGACTTCTGATATAAGTACCCGTACTGCAGGTGACTTTGAAATGTACAACAGGCATTGCAATAGCAGTAACAAGAAATTCTTTGATAATAACCTTGCGGGGCTCAAGCGCTACATCTACTCCTTTTCTGGCGAGGAGATACACAGGTTTACCGTCTTTTTTGATAGCGGAATGTATTGGTGGAACCTGTAATATTTCTCCGCAAAAATGATGGGAAGCAGTTATAATGGCCGATTCGGAAATACCGGTTATCGGCTTAAAATTTTCAGGATTGCTTTCAAGATCGTAGGTAGGTGTGATGGCACCAAGTGTAAAAGTGCCGGTGTATTCTTTTTCTTTCGACATGTATTCATTAATCCTTTTAGTAAACTTACCGGTACAGACAATCAATAAGCCTGTAGCCAGCGGATCTAAAGTTCCTGCATGACCTACTTTTTTTATTTTAATGGTATTCCTGACTTTTCTTACCACATCAAAAGATGTCCAACCCAGTGGTTTATTAATCAGAAATACTTTCCCTTCTTCAAATACATTCATGATTGTGTAATAAGGTTTGTACAGTGAATGAAATTTGCAAATGTAATAATAGTGGTGGAGAGAGGTGGAAAATGTGAATAGTTAATGAGACAGGTTTCTGGTTTCTCGTTTACCGTTTTTCGTTTGTGGTTTTTCTTTTACATTCAGTTGTATGTTTAGTATAAATATGAACCGGCAATATTAGCATATGGTGAAAACAACAAACCCCAAACTCACAACCCTAACAATCCCCATCTCGGCTATCTTTCTGCAATTGTAATTGTTCCCGGCAAAATTCATTAAAAGTAACTTCGTCTATACGTTCCCGTCCTGGTGCTGTTTCGCGCTGAATGAGTTTATTATTTCTGAAATCCATAGTAAAAAGACCATCCTTCAATACAACATTCGAGAGCTCATTCCAATGATATCTTTTTCGGAAGAAGGTATTAATGACAATTTGCTCATCTGAAACACCTATTTCAAGTGGTTGCCTCGACTGATGATCAAACAAAACAAAAATCACAAATAAAATAAATACCCATCTGAGACCCGGAACCCACAACCATATAAAACCGGTAATCAAGAGAGGATGTTTGAAAGTAATACCTGGATTTTTTTTCCGCTTAATATTTATAGTACGAATCAGCGCTGCCGGAATCAGGAAGCTTCCCAGGAAAAGAAGGGTAATAAAACTGTTGTTAGTATAGGAAAGAAATAAAAAGAACAGAAAAGAGATTACACAAAGCGAGATACTGATATAATCACTGTTTACTGTTTTTTCTTTTTTCAAAATCAGCACGTACTGAAACAGGTCAGAGGTTTTTACTTTTGAGTTACTCATCAGATGTTTGCTACAGTTAGGTTACATAATTTGAAGAGTACTCTTGCCCCTACATTTTCATCCCATTCGTTGCTGCTGGTGCCGGTTTCACAGAGATCGAAGCCGATAATTTGCCTGCCGCTGTCCAGGATTTTCTTAAACAGGTAATATAATTGTTCTGCTTCAAAACCACCGGGTACCGGCATCCCGGTATGAGGGCATAAGGTGCGATTGAGTCCGTCAATATCAAAGCTGATATAAACTTTTTGAGGAAGGTTTTCAATGATTTGTTGTGAAATTGTTTTCCAGTTATGTCCTTCGTATAATAGTTCTTTTATTTTTTTATCAAAATAAGTTACCACTCTGTCCTTGTTGTTCTGAATATATTCCCATTCGCTTTCACAAAAATCTCTTACGCCAATTTGCACCAGCTTTGAAACCTCGGGAACTTCCGCCAATGCATTATACATAATAGATGCATGTGAATATTTCAGCCCCAGGTATGCTTTGCGCAGATCACAATGGGCATCTACCTGCAATATTCCAAATTCACCATGTTTTTCGGCTATCGCTTTATAAAATCCGAGAGGAACACTATGATCGCCACCCAATATTCCTATCAGCTTGTTGTTGTTCAGCAGTGTTTTTGTTTGGTCATAAACCCATTCATTTAGAAATGAGCACCCTTCATTTACTTCTTTAAGGGTTTTGCACATGAATTTATTGTTGTCTAAGTTTTCACCCTGGGAAATAAAGTTGATATACAATTCGGCTTCCTTTCGCAGATAATCACTTTTTTGTAATATTTTTTTATCCTGCTCACGCAGAAAGAACCCTTTTTTCCATCCGTTGCAGATATCAATATCAAAAATATCAACGTGCAGGCTTGCTTTTTTAATTCGCTCTGGAGCACGGGCTGTTCCTGCAAGATAGCTTACCGTCACTTCCCAGGGTACAGGTAAAATTACCAGGCTTGCTTCTTCTTCAGATGTGGGTAATCCAAAAATATTGTAGTTAGGATTGCCTGATGTATTGGGATCAAATTTCGAAAGGTTCATGATCTGAAATGTCTGTTTTTTCAAAAGCGATGCAAGTTAGGAACGTTTTCCAAATTAAAATGCAAGGCAAGGTATAGAACGCTACCCGGATTAATAAAGTTGCAAGAACAAATAATTGAATTAATATTAACTATAAACATATATAAAGTGAGTTGTTTTTTGGAGTAATTTTGCGAAATTCAACCGGATTTATAAAATGAAAAGAATACATATTATAGCCCTGGTAATGATTGCGGCAGCCATTGCTTATATGCTGGTAACCATGTCCAAAGATCTTACCACTTATGATACTATTGCTTCAGCCCGTCAAAAGCAGGGACAATTTATTCACCTGATTGCTACTTTAGACAGATCTAAACAAATAGAGTACAACCCGGTTGAGAATCCCAATTACCTTGCATTTTATGCTGTGGATAGCCTGGGTGGAAAAACTAAAGTTGTATATCATAGCGCCAAACCACCAGAACTTGAAACGAGTGAAAGAATTGTACTTAAAGGTAAAATGAATGGCGATGTATTTGATTGTAAAGAAATATTACTTAAATGTCCTTCCAAATACAAAGACGATCCTGCGCATCAGGAAAAAGAGTTAAAATATAAAACGCAGGAGAATCAATAGTTTACATGGTTTATCAAGGCGAACATTTATTGATTGGTCAAATAGGACATTTTTTTACCCTATTATCCTTTGCAGCTTCCTTAGTGGCTACATTTTCTTTTTTTAAAGCCACCCAGGCGTCTAAGCCGGAAGATCACAATGCATGGAAAAAACTGGCGAGGACCTCTTTTTATATTGAGATTTTTTCTGTGCTTGCGATTTTTATCTCACTATATATCATTCTGTACAATCACTATTTTGAATACCTGTATGCTTATAAACATTCTAAACGTAGCTTGCCCGTAAAATATCTGCTCAGTTGTTTTTGGGAAGGCCAGGAAGGCAGTTTTCTGTTATGGAATTTCTGGCACTGTGTATTAGGGTCGGTAGTGATAGCTACTGCAAAAAAATGGGAAACCCCGGTAATGACGCTTGTTTCGCTTGCACAGGTGTTTCTTGCAAGTTTTTTAATAGGAGTATATTTCTTTGATATAAAAATCGGAAGCAATCCATTTGTGTTGGTGCGCAATGAACTCCCTTTTGCTTCTGCTCCAATATTTCAGGATCCGCAGTATCTCAGCAAATACTGGCACGACGGTAACGGGCTTAATGTATTATTACAAAACTACTGGATGGTGATCCATCCTCCGGTTATTTTCCTTGGTTTTGCTTCCACGCTTTTCCCGTTTGCTTTTGCATTTGCGGGACTTTGGAAAAAAGACTATACTGGTTGGGTTAAGCCTGCCATGCCCTGGGCACTTTTTAGTGCAGCATTATTAGGATTGGGTATAATGATGGGAGCCGCATGGGCTTATGAGTCGCTCACATTTGGTGGTTATTGGGCATGGGATCCGGTAGAAAATGCATCACTGGTACCCTGGTTGATAATAGTAGGTGGGATACATGTGATGCTGGTAAATAAATCTACCGGCTACTCCTCAAAGGCAGTCTATTGGTTTCTGTTTTTAAATTTCATATTGCTGGTATATTCCACTTTTCTTACCCGTACAGGCGTACTTGGCGATACTTCTGTCCACTCATTCACGGGAGAAGGTGATTCTCTGTTCTGGCACCTTATACTAATGATGACCCTTTTCACGGGTTTGTTTCTTGTTATGTATTTCAAAAATCAGAAGCATATTCCTGTTGTAAAAAAAGAAGAAGATATCTCATCAAGAGAGTTCTGGATGTTTGTTGGTGCATTGGTGTTTTTTATTTCGGCTGCCTATATTACTTTCTATACTTCTCTTCCGGTAATCAACAAAATATTCGGTACAAACAAAGCAATTGGCGAGGATCCTGAATATATTTACAACAGGGTGATGGTACTGATAGCGGTTGTACTCGGACTGCTGACGGCTATTACCCAATATCTGCGATACAAACAAACACCCCGGTCTTTCTGGATCAAAAAGATCATTGCCCCCACTGCTATAGCATTACTGATATCGGTATCCATTAGTTTTTTTGGAGGAATTACCTACGATAAATATGGTATTGGTTATCTTGGTGCAATACACCTCGCTATGTTTGCTTCTATTTATGCAATTATAGCCAATGCAGCATATATCTGGTCTGGACTGAAAGGAAAACTAAAAGCAGCCGGAGGTTCTGTTGCACATGTTGGATTTGGATTGGTGCTGGCGGCAATACTGATTACCTCCTCAAAAAAAGAAGTGATTTCTATTAATCGTACCGGTATTATTATTCCAGGGCTTCTTGATCCTAAAGGAAAAGAAGACAGTGGTATGGAAAATATTACGCTGATACAGGGTGTACCTACTCCGATGGGTAAATACATGGTTACCTACCAGGGCGATTCCACACATCCCGGTGATGAAAAGTTATACTTTAAAGTAAACTATATCAGGGAAGATTCGGCTACCGGCAAGATAAAAGAACATTTCAATCTTTACCCGGATGCTTTTCTTATGAAAGGAGAAGGGGGAAGAACCAGTTTATCTGCAAATCCCGATTCGCGTCATTACTGGAATAAAGATATCTTCACATTTATCACTTCTATGCCCGATCCCTCGAGCACTAAGGATACTGCCAGTTTCAAAAATCGTCTGGTAAAATCTGGCGATACCATTTTTTATTCCAAAGGTTTTATTTTGGTAGATCAGATAATAGAGGCTAATAAAAATACAAACAAAGACCTGCCGCTGGTTGACAGTGCCTGGCTGGCAGATGTTACCGTACATAGTGTAGACGGCAGAACCTATAAAGCTTCACCGGCACTCTTTAGTAAAGACGGTATGCCAATGCCAAAGCTGGATACAGTAATGTCGCAAAGCCTCGTATTGCAGGTAAATAAAACTCAAAGCGGGGTGGAACTTGGTGTAAAAGAATCAAGTGCCGTAATGAAGTATATTACCTTAAAAGCATTTCAGTTCCCCTATATCGGACTACTCTGGCTGGGAATCATTATTATGACCACGGGCTTTTTTATTAGTATGTTGAATAGGGCCAGAAAGGGGTAGGGTTTGTGGTTTCGGGTTTATGGTTTGAAGTTTAGAGTTCTGAGCAGAGTGGAGAGGTTATGGGAATGGTAAACTCCAAAAAGATAAACCCCAAAAACAGTGTACATATCTATTCTCCTATAGTATAATTGTTATCTAAGTTTTTGGACCAACATACATGAATGTTGGTTGATTTTGTAGTTATTGTAGATTAGAAAAGTTTGTGCATTTGGTTTTATAGTACCTTTTTTTATTAATTGGGAAAAGTCTTTTTCATGCATAGCGCAGGTTAACCACAAAGCTAATGCGGAGGAGGTTGGAAATTCCCCGGTGAAATGTTTATATCTGACAACATCTGTTGTATTTTCAAAAAGAGATTCTGCTGCTTGATAAAATTTCAGTGTTCTGTTATCTCCGTTTTCGCCGGTTATTAATACATCAATATCTGTTGCTGATTTCAAATGATTTTTAATAAGGGAATCAAGAAAGGTTTTTACCTCCTGTTCATCTTGGGTATGGAGGGTTTGCACTGCTTTTAATTCTGCCACAGCGCCTTGTGCCTCGTTGTTCATTAAAAACATTGCTGCGCCTTCACCGGCAATGCTGCCGGATGAATTTGTATCATAAAGATTGTCTGCTGAATAAAATGATTTTTTGTACCAGCCCGCCAGGTAATCTATATTATAATTGTAATCTGATATTTCGTCAACTGCCCCCACTATATAGCTGGCTGCAGAATGTGTCTGAAGCATCAGTATAGTGTCCAGCAGTGCATTCTCAAACGACAGTCCGCGGTGCACATGGGTAATATTATATCCTTTATTTGCTGTCATAAGTCCCAGTTGTGCGGCTATGGCATTAGGCGTACTTTGCACAAAATTGCCAGGCGTCAGCAACCCTTCTTCATAGTCAATAATCTGATTGAGGAATTTGATACAATCTTCCATGCCACCATTTGCGGTTCCCAGTATGATACCCTCAACATTGGGCTGACTTTTTACTATAGGTATTGCAGCGCCTATTCCCATCCGCACTGCTTTACCCATCCTGCGAAGAATACCTGAAGGTATCCCATCATATTTGGGTTCCCTCGCTTTCAGTTTACCCTCAACCGGGAGATGTAATAGCTGAATATTAATATCTCCGAAAGTATCCTGTGCAGATATGCAGGTGTGCTGGTGTATATACATTGTTACAAAAATAGGGTTTTGGAGGTATAAGAAATGGGCTTTGGACTGTGAGCTTTAGACTCAGGGTTTGGGGTTATTGACTTTTAGTTTTGCAAAAAGACAGATACCCGCAACTTATTTAGAGCTTGCTGAATAACAGTTGATACATAATAATTTGGGGAAGTGGGGTAGTGGCTGACTAATTCCAGTAGTTTGAAAGAGTACCAATTGTAAGGATACAACAAAGCCACACATACACGAATATGTAGTGGAGATTCGTAAATGATTGTAATAAAATAGTGTGTTATTTCTATATCGGATTTGATCTGACAATAACACTGCTGCGAGGGTTGGGTTATAATTTTTTCAAAATGTCTGCAGTTTTTTGATACAAAGTACAATTACACGGATGTAATGCACAAACGCGCCGCAGGCGTATTCGTGCATTCGTGGCATAGTATGAATATATGAGCAGTTGAACAGCAAGCCCTATTTTGCAATAGGATAAGATTCATAGCCCACTGTTCACAGTACTCCTCACCCTGCCCAAGAAAAAATAAGTGAACTGCAATTGCCGCCAAATCCAAAAGAATTGGACATTATATGCTGCAATGGTACCTGGCTGTACTTCTGTACCGGAAGCAATTGGGTGGTTTCAATGGGTATTTGAAACCGAAGTGAAGGATATATTTCCTGGTGATGGAGGCACAAAATGCTAAATACAGCTTCTATGGCTCCAGCGGCTCCAAGAGTATGTCCAGTGTTGGCTTTTGAAGAAACAAAGGGTGGTGGTGTTCCAAACAGGCGGATCATAGCTTTACTTTCTATAAGATCATTGTTTTCTGTAGCCGTACCATGTGCATTGATGAAGCTGATTTGGGCCGGTGATAGTTTTGCTGTTTCAAGTGCCAGTTGCATTGAAAGAAAAGGTCCATCACCATTATCAGAAAGTGAAGTGGGGTGAAAAGCATCATTGCTATTACCAAAGCCGGAAAGGACAGCATATATTTTTTTATTTTTTATATTCTCTTCTTTTTCCAGCACCAAAAATGCAGCGCCTTCACCAAGATTAAGTCCTTTTCTGTTTTTGTCGAATGGTATACAAGCTTCCGGAGATAGGATATGAAGTGCATTAAATCCGTTGATGGTAAATTTTGCTATACTATCTGCACCACCAACGATAGCCCTTTTTGCAAGTCCCTGTTGCAAAAGTTTTGCCCCAAATATAATCGCATTTGCCGAAGAGGAACAAGCGGTATTTATTGTGTTTATGATACCTTTTATCCTATAACGTTGCTGCAGAAAAATAGTGGCTGAGGAACAGTCATAGGAAGATAAATAGGGAGAGCCATCCTGTTTTTTATTGGCATCGTGATACAATTCGTCTGTGAGGCACATTCCTCCTACGGTGCTGGCTCCTATAAGCGCAGTATCGGCGGAAGTAATATCTGTTTCATTCAACTGCGCATCCCTGCAAGCCTCTTCAAAAGCATGAAGGGCAAAAACATCAGTTCGGGTAGTGCCTGGAGCCGTTGCCCCGAGTTTTTCTTTCAGTTCTTCTGTTGAGTATTTTACCTCTCCGCAGGGTCTTAGCCCGCTATAGCGCGAATCACAAAAATGAAGAGTTGAAATACCACTTACACCATTGATCAGGGCTTTTCGGTTTTGAGCGGTATGGTCACCTATTGCGCTGATAATTCCTAAACCGGTAACAGCAATTCTACCCAAAATACATATTTTTATTTGGTTCGGTGTTGTTCTATATAATCAGCCATAGTATTAATATCTACCAGCACTTTGCGGCCTTCTTTCGGATCCTGTATATTGATGCCATATTCCCTCGACAACAAAACAATCAGTTCAATAGAATCTATTGAATCTAAACCCAACCCTTCACCAAATAAAGGTTCATCGTTTTTGATATCTTCAGGCTTTTTGTCGGTAAGATTAAGGAATGTAATAATCTGTTGTTTAAGCTGCTGTTTCAACTGCTCTTTGTCAGTAGTCTCCATGTCAAATTAAATTTTTTCTTTTCAGTCCGAATAATGAAAGGATTTGCAATAATAGGGTTATTGTCAATAAAGGTATAATATTCGATAAAATATCTTTTAATTTTCCTCCCTCCAAAAATAATCCGTAATAGGCTTCCAAACACCAATGCAACGGGGAAAGCTGAATGATATATTTGAATGAGGCAGGCATGGCAAATGAAGGTACGAGCAGTCCGCCAATAGCTGCCATAAGTACAATTGAAACAGCGCCAAATCCGTTTGCCTGTTCCTGTGTATTGGCAAATACACCTACGCATATTGCAAATGACGCGGCACACCAGCCACAAATGATAGTAACAATTATTAGTGCGCCAATATCATTTGGTACATTGAGTGCAGGCAATCCCATACTGGGGAATAACCATCTGCCTATGGAAAAAATAACTGCTGCCTGCAAAAAAGTAACAAGTATATAAGTGAGCTGTTTGGAAATAATTGCGATACCGAAATGGGTAGGTAGGGTTCTCAGTCTTATAATACTGCCATTGAGTTTTTCTCTTACAACACTACTCCCCAATGAAATTACGATGAAGAACATAGCAAAAATAGTCCAGGCTGGTATATTATGTTGGGTGGCATTAGGGATTCCCAGCTCCTGATTTTTAGATACAGCAATCGTCCTTACCGGTGTTTGGTTCACTACGATTTGATTTTCCAGACTGTCTGGAATATTTTCATTATTTATATGATGATACAGACTTTTTACGATGTACTTGCTTTGAACAGCCTGCAGGGCACTTTGCAGCCCCCCATCAATGCTTTTGCGAAAAGACTCCTGTAAAACCGGGTGATAGTATATAGTAATAGCTGTTATGGAATCGGGATAGGAGATAGTGCTGTCAACGGGCAGATCGAGGTCTTTGAGTGCTTTTCTCGAAACATTATTTGCATTTTTCAGTATCAGGTCTGAGTAATGCGGAGGGATGTCAATAGCTACAAGTGCCGATTTGGTATTGACCATACTTTTTAAGGCTGCACTGTTTTTGATATCGCCGGGTTTGTGGATATTAAACATGCCCACTTTATTCAATGCATCTTCAAGCGTCAGAGAAACCTCCTGGTTGTCTTCATTATACAGGAGTAATGGTATTTTATTTTCATTTACCAGTTCAAAAGTGCTGTTTTGAACAGATGCGATCACAATAGCCAGTACAATAGGCATTATGAACATCAATGCAAGCCCAATTCTGTCGCGGGTTAAAATCCGTAAATCTTTTAATATGGTAATCCAGAGCTTAAACAAGCAGATTTGAAATTTGAGGTTTGAAATTTGAGATGTTCATCTTTAATTATGCAACTTTAATATTTAATAAACTTTATAAAAATTTGTATTTGAATAATTTATAGCTTTTAGAGCTGGTTTATTAATTTCTAAATCTCAATTACATATTTTAAATCTTTAATCCCTGTATGCTCTACCGGTAAGGTTCAGATACAATCCTTCCAATCCATTTTGCTGATGATCTTTTAACAGGTTATGCAGATTATCATGAATAATTATTTTTCCTTCATCTATCATCGCTACAGTATTACATAAATCTTCTGCTTCTTTCAATTGATGCGAAGTGTACACTAATGTGGTTCCTTTTTTATTGAGTGATTTTAAATAATCCATAATTGCATAACGTACTTGAATATCAACACCTACTGTGGGTTCATCTAAAAATAAAATTTCAGGTTCGTGCATCACAGCTATTGCAAGATTCACCCTTCTTTTCATACCTCCCGAAAAATTCTTTACAGCCGTATTTCGTACATGATTAAGCGACAGGATGGATAATAATTCATCTGTTTTTTCCTTAATACGTTTTTTATCCAGCCCTGCCCATGCACCAAAGAATTCCATATTTTCAACGGGGCTAAGTTCATGATAAAAAGAGAAGTCCTGGGGAACAAATCCAAGAAGTTTTTTTATTTTGTTCCGGTTATTTTTTATTTCATTGCCAAACAACTGAATTGACCCGGATGTATAAGTGATAAGTCCCGTCATCAGGTTCATCAGGGTAGTCTTTCCGGCGCCATTGGGGCCAAAAAGACCAAAACGGTCGCCTTTATTTATTTTTAAATTAAGGCTGCTAATAAGTTGAATATTACTTCTTTTATAACTGAAATCGAGATTTTCTATAAGAACGGCGTCTGTCATTAAAATACAAAGCTGTTTGAGTTGTTTTTTTCTTACTTCATTTTTTTAATGACCAATGCCAGGTCATTAAAAGCCTTTTTTTCGAGATCGGCAATTTTAAGAAGGTAGTCCCCCATTATGTTATAGTCTGACTGGGAAGTTAGTCTTCCTTTGTAAATCCCTGAAGCCTGAACAGCAGCATCCCTCCACAAATCACCAGTATTGGTGAACTGCTTTGAAACAGCCATTAATTCGTCAATAGGGTGATAAGCTTGTGCCTGTTGTAAAAAGGCGGCATAAATAAAACGAAATCCACCGCCTCCGGTCCCAATTTCTTCCTGCATTCTCACCAGTTGCGCCAGGTAACTTTTCGATTTTTCGGGACCGAGTTTGTCTTTCCAGCCTTTTATTTTTTTTGCAGTATATCGTATACCCCTGATACCTGCTATATTACCCGGTATATGCAACATATCGCGGATATTTCTTTTTATGCCTGTTACAATTGCCTGTTTCATTAAAGCATCAGAAACCGGTTGTATTTCTTTTGGAAAATACAATTGACCCCGTGGAGCAAGAGGCCCCCTGGCAAAACGCACTCTTTCCAGTTCATAACTGTTCATTGTAACCAATGTCTCCATAATGGGATCGCTAATGATATAATTGTCACCTTCTTTACCCACTACAATGAGGTTGTGTGCATTGAAATGAAATCTGTATTCTTTGGGGAAATAGGTAAGATAATATACACCTACCTGACAGGCAGCGGGTTGACCAGCCTGGAGTCTGTTGTCAAGTGCCAGTTTTGCTTTTTGGGGTGAAGAAAACTTTTGTCTGAATACCGGAATGTTCAGGGAATTGCAGGTTCTTTTAAAAATCATTCCCGGCATTGTTCTGAATGAAATTGCCGGTCCGTTGTTTACTTTAAAAAAAGGGATATAAATATAGAATAGCCCTGAGCCTATTCCGAAGGCCAAAGGCTCTGTCATCTGATGAACTCCAATATGCCTTAATAAACTTGTGGTAACACCGTTTTCGCAGTGGGCTGCCTGAATGTGTTTGAATTCCGATTGCATGTAGCTGTATATTTGTCTGTAATCAGGCCTCTGTTAAGATATTTGCATTAATTGTTCTCTGGTTATTTCAAAAACCTTAGCATATTTTTCCAATTTGCGATCCGGTAACTTCATAAACACGTGGGGTTTCAGGTGTCTTTTGACCTGCCATTTCCAAAACCCAGTATACCCGGCTACAATTTCAATGTCCATTAGTTTCCTTTCCATATAGTAGAGTAGTGGACTTGCTTCTCCCTGCAGTACTTTTTGTTTTGCATGGGCAATTCTTTTTTCAACATCTTCCCAGGCCACGTCCAGAGCTTTCATTTTAATTTCCCAACCGGTGCTATGTCCGGTGGTATAATTGCCATTTTCGTCTACAACATAAGACAATTCCTTTGCGATCTTTCCCAAAGCGCCAGGGTCCTGGGGAATTTCATCTTTTTTCATGTGTCTTGTATTGAGATTGATTACTAAATCATAAGATTACAATTTGCAAACTGTTTTAGCATACCGTAAGTAGTCCGTACATATAAGAAAATCTGGAACTTTCCGGTACCACCATTAACAACTTATCGCCTAATTTCAGTTTTCCGCTATTAAATAGTTCATCTACCATAAAGTAAACCGATGCCGCACCAACATTGCCTACTGTACTCAGGTTTACAAACCATTTTTCATAAGGAATTTCCATACCCTGTTTAACTTGCTCCTGGTATATTTTGTCTTTAAAAAAATTACTTGACATGTGCGGCATAAAATAAGTGATATCGTTCGGGCTGATTCCTTTAGTATCAAATAAATGTTTCAGCATCTTACCACCATAAGGAACGATATTTTCACTTAGCAGTTTTACATCCTGCTTAATACTTAATATTGACTTTTCACTCATCTCATGATGATCAAACTCCAGGTAGCTCTTTAATGTACCGTCAGCCTGTTTTTCGGCGCCCATATACATACATGCCTCCATGTGATCGGCATAGGATATGCCCTCCAGCCATTCTACTCTTAAACTTAAACCCACTTCGTTTTTTTTGCTGGTCAGCAAAAAGGCTGAAGCACCGTCTGACAGCATCCACCGCAAAAATTCCTTATCAAAACTGATATAGGGATTTTCCTCAAGTGCTTCCAGTTTATGAATCTCGTCTTCAAACTGATGTGCAACCAGTGATGCTGAAAATCGCTCTGAGCCAGTGGCAATGGCATTCTTTGCATCACCAATTTTAACGGCCATATAGGCATATTTTAATGCATGCATCCCTGCGCAACATACACCACTTGGCGATACAACTTCAATAGATCCCAATTCAGGCAGCCAACCATGCACCATACAGCCATGTGAAGGCATCATCTGATCCGGAGATGAAGTACCGCATGATAATACATCAATATGTTTTATACCCTCTTCATCATCTTTAAATAACTTTTTTACTGCTAATGCAGTAAGCTGGGCATTGGTATGTGTAGGCTTACCCCCTTTTTCAAGAGCATAATACCTGTTTGTAATAGCATTATTTCGCAAAACAATCCTTCTCGATTTAGAAGGTTTCCCATTGATATAGCCCAGATATTCTTCCATCTCGTCATTAGGAACTGGGGCATTCGGAAAAAATGAAGCTGTCCTTGTAATATATACTTCGTTTAATGCCATCTTAATTTTTAAATAGTTTCAAAAATAAATGATTCTTTGAATTTAAAGCTAGGGGCAAAAATAATGGTTTACAGTTGTTTACCCTTATATTGCTTTACTTTCAAGTTCAACTCCTGCATAATAAGTTAGCTGTTTTTTTATCCTTTTGCCAAGGAATGGTTTAAAAAATATACCGTCAACAAGCAGAATAATGGGAGCTGCTACGCAAAGGGCAATTAATAAATAATATTTAAATACTACCAGCCATGCACTCCTGTTTTTCTTTTTGTGAATAATAGATGACCATATCCTGAAAATTTTTCCGGCTTTACGTTCTATGAACATCAGAGGGTATTTAACTTCAACAGCTTTTTGTGCCACAAGCCGGTACTGAAGCCCCTGCCATTCATTTTTTTGAACAAATTGCTTTACTGTCTCCCCAAATACTGATGCATTTTCAATATCCTCATCTGATACGCCGGGTTTGGGGAAAATTCCCCATTTGCGATTTTTTTTCCCCCCCAACATCCAATATAAAATGGTAACAAGGCTAATATAATTATTATGCCGGTCCACCAGCGCAATATTGCCTACGAGCCTTGCTCCTGCATCCTTCAGCCTGATTTTGATTTTCTCCTGGGCATTGATCCACATATTCCGGCATCCGCTTATGGTAACTACTGGTGTATTTCTTAAAAGAGGTTTAAAATCCGGGTGTTGCAGTAAAGAACTGACCGGTATGCTGGGTGATAAAAACCAGGGTTGATACCCGATTATAATTAGATCGTAATTTTTTTCTTTAAAAGTAAATGCTTTAAGGGGGGCAGGTATGCCATCCACACTTTCGGGCATGGCATCAAAAAAAGTAGAAGAAGTCCAGGGAAAAGGGAATTCTTTTTCAGGAAAAATCTGCACTACTTCTACTGCTATATCCTGGTCATCCGTAAGTGGACGGGTAAAATGGCTTATTATATCTCCTAATTGCCCCGATTGGGTAAAGTAAATGGCTAAAACTTTCTTGCTCATGCTTTCAAGGGTATTAAAAATCCGATACTGATAATATTTTTGAATTTTTACTGTAATTACGGATTACCTTCCGGGTATATTCCGGGATGGTATTGAAATGTGCGATAATAAAATCCCGGTCTGTGTTTAGGTCATGGTTGTAGCCGAGCATTTTGGGTGCGTTTTCCTGGATAATCAATCTCAGGAATCTCAACTCGGCATTGTTGCTGTCTTTTCCTAACGCCGTCTCGAATTTTATTTTTCCGGTTTTAAATGTCTTTAATTTTTTAGAAATCACTTTCATCAATCCTGCACTTTTCATTATTAAAGCACCACTAAAGGCATCTTTGTTTTTAAAATCATCCTTTTCTATTATATCAATCTGGTATTTTATTGCTTCAGAATTATTCCCTTCCATCGCCTTATAGTAGGTTGCCCTGTCAAACGCTGATGCCTGTTGCTGTCCGTATGAAATATTTGTTATACAAACGAAAACAAGCATACACCAACTGATCCAACATCTGTATTTTATTGTAATATTCATAAAAATTTCAAACCTACATAAATTTTTTCTCCTGTAATTCATTTACATATTTACTGATTCACAAATTTTGCAATACTCTGTTTGATATTGTTAATTGCTGACAAAATTTAATGGCATTTAATCGAATGAATCATTATATGAATTTTGGAAGTAATATCTTTGAGGGATAAATAAAATTTTAATAACCATGAAGAAATTTTTGTTCCTAACCTTGATTACTTTAGGAATTAGTAGTACCCTTTTAGCCCAAAGACATTATAAGAGTAGCATGGGTGTGCGTATTGCCCCTGGGTCTTATTACGATTTACTGGCTTTCTCTTACAAAACTTTCCTGAATGAAGAGGGAGCTATAGAGTTGAATGGTGGTTTTGGCAGCAAAGCAAGGTCTGTATTAGGGAATAGTTACAATCCATTTTCCATTTCAATTTCGGCAGGCTACCAATATCATTTTAGTATCCCGGTTGCCGGTTTGCGGTGGTTCGTTGGTGGTGGGCTCAGTGGTTACCATAATTTTGCGAGCAATGGCGATGTCAATGGTATTGGATTCGGATTTTTTCCTACAGGTGGTGTGGAATGGAAAATACCGGCAATCCCTTTAGTGGTAGGTGCAGATTATCGCCCCACTATTTTCTTCACCCGTCCCGAAGCTTATGATACATTTTTTGCAGGAAATTTCGGTATTTCGGCCAGGTACACATTTGGCGGGGAATAGTCGAGTCTAAAAGCATTAATTTTTACAATTGAATCCCGGTACTTTTTAGTCCGGGATTTTTAATTGTTTGAAGAAATTTATTTAATCAGTTCCAATAGCAATTCGGGTTCATTAGTAGTTATAAAGTCAAATTTATTTTCTATGAGCCATTTCATATCATCCCCATTATTTACTGTCCAGGCATTCAGTACTACTTTATTTTCTTTTGCTTCCTTAATCCACTCAGGGTGTTTTTTAAAAACACTGAAATGATAATCTAATCCAATAACACTATCATTTTTAAGCTCTACTGGGGATTTATCTCCATTTAAATATTGAACTTTTGCATTAGGCTGCAATTCCAATACCTTCTTTATAATGGCATAGTCAAAGCTGATATAAATAATCCAGGGTTCAGCTTTAAGTTCTTTAACCAGTTCTACTACTATTTGTGCAAGGCGCTGACCGCGTTCTTTGCTGATACCGGAAGGTTTTATTTCAAATACCAGCATAGTATTGCGTTGTTGCATTCCGGCAAGCAGGTATTGCCTTGCAGTTGGTATGGTTTCACCGTTGGAAAGTTTGGCTTCCGCAAGGGATGTATAGCTACTCTCTTCTATTTTTTTTCCCGCATAAATTGGATCGTGATTTACTATCAGTGTATCGTCTGCGGTAAGGTGCACATCAAATTCGGTACCGGCACACCCAAGGCGTATGGCTTCCTGTAATGATGCAATGGAGTTCTCCGGAAGGTGATTTTTCTTCCAGGCGCCCCGGTGGGCTACCACAATATTTTGGGTAAACTGCATATTGGTACCGGTTGATTTTTTTGAAGAAGTACAACTATTGTCTATTAAAACTATAGTTGCAAACAGGAACGACAAATAAATTTTCATTTAATATTGAAGATAAAGGTGAAGAATAAACCAAAAATAAATAACCTGGGCTATTCCGGGAAGGGGGTATTTCAATTTTTTGCTGCTGCACAACTTTCCTTTTGGTAAAACATCATGTCTGTCAATTTTACAATCCCTGATACGTGAGCAACTTATCAGGGCCAATGTCCCGACACGTGGGGTACCCCGCCGGAATGATGGGAATGCATTTTCCACATTTAAGGATACCTTAATTAAGGCTTGCTTTTTAACTGGTCCTATACTCACTATGCTATGAATGCACGAATACGCCTGCGGCGCGTTTGTGCATAACATTCGTGTAATAGTACTTTGTATCAAACAACTGCAGACATTTTGAAAAAATTATAACCAAACCCTTGCAGCAGTATTATTGTCAGATCAAATCCGATATAGCAATAACACACTATATCTATTACAAACATTTACGATTCTCCACTAAATTTTCGTGTATGTGTGGCTTTGTTGTATCCTTACAATTGGTACTCTTTCAAACTGCTGGAATTAGTCTGGAACTACCTCTTTCCCGAAATTTATGTGGTATCGCCTGTTATTCTGCAAGCTTTAAGTAATAGGAAACTAAGTACACTATGCCCCTTTTTGCTTTACAAAAAGTTGAACAGTGTTGCTGCAGTACAAGGGAGCGTCGCAAGGGACGATGCCAGATGAACTATCGCCGGAAATCAAAATATCCACTTTCAATTCACATTTAGGCTACCGGCAGACAGAAATATCTCCGCTTACGGCTTTTGGTGTAACTTGCAGTATGCAACAATACCTAGACCTGCTTCAACATATAATGGATACCGGCGTGCAGAAGCACGACAGAACCGGCACCGGCACTATTAGTTGTTTTGGATACCAGATGCGTTTTGACCTTACCCTGGGTTTCCCGTTAGTAACCACAAAAAGAGTGCACCTGAAAAGTATTATTCACGAACTGCTTTGGTTTCTGAAAGGGGATACCAATACCAGGTATCTCAAAGATCATGGCGTGAGTATATGGGATGAATGGGCAGACGAACAGGGGGAACTGGGACCGGTATATGGCAAACAATGGCGAAGCTGGATGGGTGCAGACGGGAAAGTAATAGACCAGATATCGGATGTGATTCAGCAAATTAAAACTAATCCTGATAGCCGCCGGTTGATAGTGAGTGCATGGAATGTAGCTGATCTTCCGAAAATGGCGCTAATGCCCTGCCATACTATGTTCCAGTTTTATGTGGCAGAACCTGCACAGGGGGGTAAACCAAGGTTATCCTGCCAGTTATATCAACGCTCTGCTGATGTTTTTCTTGGGGTGCCATTCAATATTGCTTCTTATGCCTTGCTTACTATGATGATTGCACAGGTTTGCGATCTGGATGCCGGTGAGTTTATTCACAGTTTTGGAGATGTGCATTTGTATAACAATCATATAGAACAGGCTAATCTGCAGCTTACCCGTATTCCGTATGAAAGCCCGGTAATGCAAATAAACCCGGGAGTAAAAAATATTTTTGATTTTAAGTTTGAAGATTTTAAACTGGAAAATTACCAGTCGCATCCTGCAATTAAGGCTCCTGTAGCAGTCTGACTTTTATTTTCTTTTTTGCAAAGCTGAACATACCGCTATGAATATATCACTAATAGTTGCCGCTTCTGAAAATAATGCGATAGGAAAAAATAATGAGCTTCTGTGGCGTTTGCCCAATGATATGAAGTTTTTTAAGAACACTACCTGGGCAATGCCGGTAATCATGGGGAGAAAAACTTTTGATTCGCTTGCCGGAGAACCTCTGCCGGGGAGATATAATATTGTTGTTACCAGAAATCATATAGACCTTGCCGGATGCCTCAACGCTGAACTGTCATTCAGTCCGGAAGAAGCATTACTTAAAGCAAAAGAGAAAGATTGTAAAGAAGTGTTTATTGCCGGCGGGCAACAGATATATAATGCATTTTTGCCGGTTGCCACAAAAATATATATCACCCGGGTGCATGCGGTTTTGGATGGGGATGCTTTTTTCCCGGCGATTGACACCACTAAGTGGAAAAAAGTTTACCAGCTCGATTTTGCTGCAGATGAAAAACATGCTTATCCTTATTCTTTTCAAACCTGGGTAAAGGCATAATTACCTGCATGTATACCACATTTCAATTAGCAGCCAGATTTATTCGCTACTATATTACAGCATCCAGTGGTACCGGACATGGCACTCACTCTCCGTTTGTGTACAAATTTATTACTGAAGTATTAAACGACAACCGGTCTTTCTATCCCTATTATCGTATAGAAGCCATTAGGCAGGAAATGCTGACAAGCGCCTGTGAAATAGAAGTAGATGATTTTGGTGCAGGTTCCCGTGGGCTTAAAGGCAAACAGCGAAAAGTAAAAGATATTGCCCGCTCATCTTTGAAGAGCCCTAAATATGCAAGACTGCTTTTTAGAATTGCAAATTATTTTCAGCCTGAGAATATTCTTGAATTAGGAACATCGCTGGGTATTACTACTGCCTATCTTGCATCGGCAAATAACAGCACTAAAGTATATTCCCTTGAGGGAGCAACGGCTATAGCTGAACTTGCGGAAAATAATTTCAGAAAACTGGGTTTGAATAATATAAAAACTGTAACCGGTAATTTTGACGATACACTTGCAGTTGTACTGGAGCAAATGAAATCTGCCGGACTTGTGTTTATTGATGGGAATCATCGTATGCAACCTACTCTCAGGTATACTAATCAATTGAAGCCTTATCTCCACAAAGGATCAATAGTGATACTTGATGATATACACTGGAGCAGGGAAATGGAAAAAGCCTGGGAGGAAGCCCGGATGGATGAATCTGTTACTTGCAGTATAGATCTTTTTTTTATCGGTATATTATTTTACAACCCCGATTTTAAAATAAAACAACATTTTGTGATCAGGTTTTGAATGATTAAGGACTTTGGGCAATGGGCTGTGGGTGACACTTATAGCCCATTGCTCACTGCTCAAAGCTCAGACTTTATAATTCAAGAAAAAACTTTACATTCAATTTATGATTGCCGGAATATTAAAAGAACCAACAGGGGAGAACAGGGTATCTCTATTGCCCGAGCAGGCAGTAGTCCTCATAAAAAAAAATGTACAATTAAGAATAGAACAACAGGCTGGAGTAAACGCATTTGCTGATGACGCTGTTTATGAATCTGCATCGGTGGTTGTTCAAACGAGGGACAAAGTATTAGAAATATCAGATATTATTTTATCTATACATAACCTAAGTGAAGATGAAATAAAGCGATTGAAAAAAGGAACTTTACTGGTTGGCATTTTTCAGCCACTATACAACAGGGGATTGATGGATGCATACGCTGCAGCAGGTCTTACCGTATTTAGCATAGATATGCTGCCTCGTACTACCCGTGCCCAAAGTATGGATGTGCTAAGCAGCCAGGCAAATATTGCAGGTTATAAAGCGGTGCTGCTTGCTGCAAATCTTTTTAGTCGTTATATGCCGATGTTCATTACGGCTGCAGGTAGTATTGCACCTGCAAAAGTACTGGTACTTGGAGCCGGTGTTGCCGGTTTACAGGCAGTAGCTACTGCAAGAAGGCTTGGAGCAGTAGTAGAGGTTTTTGATACACGCCCGGCGGTAAAAGAAGAAGTAATGAGTCTGGGTGCAAAGTTTATTGAAGTGGAAGGAGCTGCGGATGCCAGTAAGGCCGGGGGTTACGCTGTAGAACAATCGGCAGATTATAAACAAAAACAGGAGCAGAAAATAGGTGAAGTCATCAGCCGGTCGGATATTGTTATTACCACCGCCCAAATACACGGGCGTCAGGCGCCGGTGTTGATTAACCGGCAAATGCTTGAATCCATGCGTAAGGGATCAGTAATAATAGATATAGCTGCAGCAACCGGAGGTAACACAGCGGTAACCAAAGACAATGAAACAGTATTGTTTAATGGCGTGAGCATTGTTGGTATTTCAAATCTGCCATCGGCCATGCCGGCAGATGCCAGCAAATTGTATGGCAAAAATCTGCTTAATTTTTTGTCATTAATACTTGATAAAGACGGTAATATTGTTCTGAATTTTGATGATGACCTGGTAAAAGGCACTTGTATTTGTCATGACGGACAGATTGTGAATGAACATTATAAATCAATGTTGAAATAAAAGTCTACACCATTTAAACTTCTGATATGCAAAATTTTCTTGAATGGATTTCGCTGCATCAACAAATTATTTATATTGTTATTCTGATGATTTTTGTGGGGATAGAAGTAATAGGACGTGTGCCGGCTGTACTGCACACTCCTTTGATGAGCGGTGCCAATGCCATACACGGAGTTGTTATCATTGGTGCAATTATAGTAATGGGAAAGGCTGAAAATGGAAATGATATTGCCCTGGTTCTTGGCTTCCTGGCTGTAATATTAGGTACCCTTAATGTGGTAGGTGGTTTTGTTGTAACCGATCGGATGCTTGAGATGTTTAAAACAAAAAAAACAAAAGAAAAATAATTCCCTCAATCAACTGAGATGTTCAGGAAGGGGAATATTTCTGCTATATTCGTCAGCGATGGGAGAAAGTTTTCTTGTTTCCATCGGAATAATTCCTGACCATATTGGCAGTTGAATATCCTCCTCATCGTCAATTGGCATACCCGTGCGTATTTTTGCTGCAGCCTGGTCAATATCAAAAGCAAGTACTGTTGTTTTATTTATTTCTCCTTCTTTGATCTGACGTAAATATTCCCAGCTTTGGGGAACCATTTTATTGATGAGCCACTCAAAAGCATTTTTTTTCATTTCTATATCTTCTATTAGTTCTGCGGTTGAAAATAAGATTACCGAACGATAATTGACAGAATGATGAAATGCTGACCTGGCTACTACCAGTGCATCCATAAGTGTAACGGATATACAAACCGGTAATCCCTTTTCAATTGCTCTTATAAAATGGCTGCCAACTGACCCGTGGATATAAATTTTGTCATCATACCTGACAAATGCAGTAGGTATGGCAAATGGCTTATTGTCTTCTACATAGCTGATAGTACAATGCAGGGCTTCATCAAGGATATTGTAAATGGTTTTTTTATCGGTGTCCATCCTTTTCGCCAGCCGGCTTGGCATTAGCGGGTTGGTATTTTTTGACATAAAATTTTTTTATAAAATTATGCTATAATATAAGAATACCTTAAACTTTGATAGGGTTAAAACAAGTGACGCCCCAGGTTTTTCAAATCATCTTTTTGCTGTAGGTTTGTAAAAAAAATAAATGAAGAAGCTTTGTTATACCATTTGTGTTGTTTTACTTGCTGCCTGCGGTGGATCAAAACCAACAGATAATAATGTTGAAGCAGTTACTCAGGTGCAGGAGAAATCCAGTTTATTGCCCGAAGCATTTAATGCATCATTTGATAAATTGCTGCATGACTATTATGCACTTCGCGATGCCCTTACCGCTGATGATACTGCTGCCGCAAATACTGCAACTGCATCTTTGATTGAAGCATCTGCTGCAGTGAAACTGGATGAGCTAAAATCTATTGATACGACCAATATTATTATACCCACTGCTAAAACTTATACTGATGGGATTAGTGCTGAGGGAAAAGGGTTGATAAGTAAAACAAAAATTGACGATAAAAGAAAGTCTTTCCAGATGATTTCTGCCGGGTTGTTTGACCTGATCAGAACGGTACGATATGATAAAGAAAAAATATACCTGCTGCACTGTCCTATGGCATTCGATAATGCAGGTGCTGACTGGTTAAACAATGCGAAAGAAATTAAAAATCCTTATTTTGGTAAAAATATGCTTACCTGCGGAGAAGTAAAAGATTCAGTAGTATTCAGGTAAGATGAGTTAATTATTTTTCGTTTGCAGGCTCCTGCAATTTTTTATGCAGTGAAAGAACCTGTGGCAATACAGGTTGTATTTCATCATTATATACTATAAAATTGCATAGGCTCATTTTTTCATCCTCATCCATTTGCTGCTGTATTCTCTTTAATACATCTTCCCGGCTGATATTATCTCTCAGCATGGTACGATGTATCCTTAGCTCAAGTGGTGCAGAAACTCCAATTATATAATGCAGATATTTGTCTGATCCGCTTTCAAATATTAAAGCAGCCTCTTTTATAGCATAAACAGAAGTTTGCTTCATCATCCATTCTTCTGCGTCGCGAATGGTGGCTGGATGTACCAGGCTGTTTAACTTTGACAGTTTTTCCTGGTTATGAAAAACTTCTCTGGCAAGATATTGTCGGTTCAGTTGATTACCGGTATATGATTCTGAACCAAAAAAGGAAATGATTTGTTTACGGAGTTCAGCATCAGTGCCCATTAATCTTTTGGCGGCAGCATCGGCATAGTATACAGGCACTCCCAGCATTTCAAAAATACGGGCAACCGTGCTTTTGCCGGAACCAATTCCACCTGTTAAACCTACTCGGATCAAAATTTAATTTTAAGCGTTTATATAAACCAAAAATCCGAAATCCTGTGTTTTTGCAGGACTCCGGATTGGTATCTTTTAAATAATAGGCAATTACTTCTTATCAGTGGTAGCACCAGAGTTTAATTGCTTGCTCCATTCCATACTCACTGCGCTTTTTTCAATACGAAGATAGCTGCCAGGGCTAACTTCAAGCGAAAGGGTATTATCATCATTTACTTTGTCTATCTTACCATGAATACCGGCAATGGTAACTATTTTATCCCCTTTTTGGAGGTTATTTTGAAAGTTTTTTGCATCCTTGGCTTTCTTGGTTTGCGGACGTATCATAAAGAAATAAAACACGGCAATGATACCTACCAGCATGATCATTTGCATCATTTGGGCATTACCCTGGGAACTTTGAAGTAAAATAAAATAATTGCTCATATTGCTTGTTTAAATTGTTGAACTAACTTTTTTTATTAACGGTTACTGTAAATTTTAAGCTGTGACTTTCGGGTTGAGTATTTGAAATTACAGTTATGGTTTTATGATTTAGCCCCTGTTTGTTCTCACTGTTAAATATTGCTTTAATGACCCCCTCCTTACCCGGCGCTATGGGTTCTAATGGTTTTTCGGCAACAGTACATCCGCAGGAGGGCCGCACATCTTTAATTATAAGCGGGTTTTGCCCCGTATTTTTAAATCTGTAAGCAATTTCAATTTTTTCTCCTTCTGTAACAGCTCCTTTATCAAAACTGGAATCAATCCATTCCACTGTTGTTAATGTTGCCGGGTCTGTTGTTGCAGATACTGCAGGAGCAGCTTCAGGCGAAACTGTTTTGCTTTCCGGTTGATTACATCCCGCAATTATGACAGCGGTTATCAGCAATAAAGAATAAAAGTACTTTTTCATTGAAATAACTTTGGGGTGCAAATGTAAGTATTTTACCAGTTCATCCTTATTGATTTTGCTCATACTTTCAGGTATACAACTTATCCGCATTTGGCAGTAAAAGCTATTAAGATTTTCTATGTGATACCTTGTGCAGCTTATCTTGTGTAAGAAGATCTTTGTGGATACTATCTAATATACCGTTTACAAAATGACCGCTTTGAGGGGTACTATATTCTTTGGCAAGGTCTATATATTCATTGATGGTAACTTTTGTCGGAATGGTGTCAAAATACAAAAACTCGCAAACACCCATTTCCATCAGTATCATATCAAGTACTGCAATTCGTTCTGCATCCCAGTTTTTCAATTTAGGTTTTATAAGTTCCTGGCATACTTGTTTTTTGTCAATCACGGATTGCAGCAGATCTTTTGCAAACTTTCTTTTTTCGGCGCCAAGCATATCCTGAAAATCACAATAAGGTTTTTGCAGAAAATTCATCACCAGTTGGTTCATCATTTCGGCATCGTCATCCCAGTGGATAAAGTTATCTTCCATCTGGCTAATGAAGTTGTCATTGGCCATCATCAGGTCGGTAAAAATAAATTCGAGGATACTTTTTTCTGATTTCCTGTTACGTTCCTGCAATGATGTATATTCTTTGTACACCTCGGATTCGCACAGTTGAAGGTAAGTTTTACGGATTAGTTCATCATTGTTCCATTGCTGGGGTTTGATTTCTGCTACGGCTTTCTGATAGGAGGGATCATCCAAAACTTTCCAGATGATTTCATTACCGGCTATCTTTATATTCACATTCAGGTCTTCATGAGAGGGGAGATGTTTGGAAGCCCTGATTTTGGCATCAGTCTCTGCATACTGACCCACACGGATGATATGATACAGGAGATATACAAATATCTGCCTCGACTGTTCTAAATGCTTATCTAATAATTTACTGCTTTTTCCGTCATACGCTGTTACTTCTGTTGTTTCAATGGTATACAGCGTCTGCATCACTTTTACCCTTATATTTCTTCTGCTTATCATCTTTAAAGAACTGTTATGGGGCGCGAAGATAGGAAATTTTAATAATGCAGTGCTTAGCAGGTGGTAACGGGTGTATTAAGGATTTTTGTTGCTGGTAGATGAGTTTTTAAATGCAGGCCTGCAGATTTGGCACATGATTATTGTGAAAAATCTGACAACTTTTTCAATTAACAACCCAATAATATGGAAAACTGAAATTTTTTCCGGCATTGTCGCTTTGGCATATATTTCGTATACCTTTGGCAGCCTTAAAGATTTATAAAATCAATCTTTAACCAACAAAAAAATCATTTATTATGTCTAAAAAGTTCAATGTAACTCCCCTTCATGACAGGGTGATTGTGAAACCCGCTCCTGCCGAAGAAAAAACTGCCGGGGGCATTATTATTCCTGATACAGCAAAAGAAAAACCACAGCGTGGTACAGTAGTAGCTGCCGGGCCCGGAAAAAAAGATGAGCCTGTTAGTGTAAAATCAGGCGATACTGTTTTGTATGGTAAATATGCCGGTACAGAAATCACTATTGACGGTGCTGATTACCTGATTATGAGAGAATCAGATATTCTTGCAATTGTTTAATAAATTTCTGCAAGTAGTTGTACATGAGGCATATAAAACCCTCAGCTAAAATTTCAAATTAAAATTTCAAATTAAATAGATCATGGCAAAACAATTATATTTCGATATCGAGGCCCGCAACAGGATGAAAAAAGGGGTAGATACTTTGGCAAATGCTGTAAAAGTAACCCTCGGACCTAAAGGCCGTAATGTAGTGCTTGAAAAAAAGTTTGGTGCACCTTCTGTAACTAAAGATGGTGTTACCGTAGCAAAAGAAATTGAACTTGAAGATCCCATTGAAAATATGGGCGCTCAAATGGTGAAAGAAGTAGCCAGCAAAACTGCAGATATAGCCGGTGACGGTACTACTACAGCTACTGTTCTGGCTCAGTCTATCATCAGTGAAGGTTTGAAAAATGTAGCTGCCGGTGCAAATCCAATGGATTTGAAACGCGGTATTACCAAAGCTGTTGAAAAAGTTGTTGAACATCTCCGTTCTCAGTCTCAAACTGTTGGATCCGACAGCAAAAAAATTCAACAGGTTGCTTCTGTTTCTGCCAATAATGACGAAGCTATAGGTAAACTTATAGCTGAAGCATTTGGTAAAGTAGGTAAAGACGGTGTAATCACTGTAGAAGAAGCCCGTGGTACTGAAACCCTGGTTGAAGTAGTAGAAGGTATGCAGTTTGATCGTGGTTACATTTCTCCTTATTTTGTTACCAACAGCGAAAAAATGCAGGCTGAACTTGAAAAGCCTTATATCCTGATCTACGACAAGAAGATCAGCACCATGAAAGATATCCTGCACATTCTTGAAAAAGTAGCTCAGCAGGGCGCTCCATTACTTATCATCTCTGAAGATCTGGAAGGTGAAGCACTGGCTACCCTGGTAGTTAATAAGCTGCGTGGCACATTAAAGGTAGCTGCAGTTAAAGCTCCGGGATTTGGAGACAGAAGAAAAGAAATGCTTCAGGATATTGCCATTCTTTCATCTGGTACTGTAATCAGCGAAGAAATGGGACACAAGCTTGAAGGCGCTGATCTTGCTACTCTTGGCCGTGCAGAAAGAGTGGTTATTGACAAAGACAATACTACTATCGTTGGCGGTAAAGGAAAGAAAAATGATATCGTGGGTCGTGTGAACCAGATCAAAGCACAGATTGATGTAACAACATCTGACTATGATAAAGAAAAATTACAGGAACGTCTTGCTAAATTAAGTGGTGGTGTTGCTGTATTGCAGGTGGGTGCCGCTACTGAAGTAGAAATGAAAGAAAAGAAAGACCGCGTAGATGATGCATTGCATGCTACAAGGGCTGCTGTTGAAGAAGGAATCGTGCCTGGTGGTGGTGTAGCGTATGTACGCGCTATCGAATCTCTCGAAAAGCTTAAAGCAAGCAATGAAGATGAAATTACCGGTATAGCAATCGTAAAAAGGGCTATCGAAGAACCCCTTCGCCAGATTGTAGTAAACAGTGGCATTGAAGGTAGTATCGTTGTACAAAAAGTTAAAGAAGGAAAAGGCGATTTTGGTTTCAATGCAAGGACAGAAGTTTACGAAAGTTTATTCAAAGCCGGAGTAATTGATCCTACAAAAGTTACCCGTATAGCATTGGAAAATGCAGCTTCAATTGCAGGTATGTTGCTCACTACTGAATGTGTGATTGCCGACAAACCTAAGAAAGAAGAAGCAGCAGGACATTCACATGGCGCTCCTGATATGGGTGGTATGGGATATTAATCCTTACATCTTTTTCGATTGTAATACATCGAATCTATTATCCCGCTCCATTGGAGCGGGATTTTGTTTTTATTATATTTGAAATACAATGTATGACTTTCTTGTTGGTTGCTAACACCTGTAGATGTTTTAAGTAAATAATCAGTTTGTCTATGAGAGTCTTTGTCAAATATGTCATTTACCTGGTTCTCAGCTTATTTTTTGTACATCAAATCAAAGCCCAGGAAAGCGTCGAAAAGAGAAATCGAAAACAAAAACAAAAAAAACATATTGTACTGCCCTCGGTTTCTCAGGCTTTGCTTGATAGCATAGCAGGAAATATGGTTTGGGTAACAGGGGGTAGTTTTATCATGGGTAACAATAATAGTGACATAGATGAACGACCGGCATACGAAGTGGTAATTGACGGCTTTGCAATGAGCAGATATCCCCTTACCCAGCGGCAGTGGACAGCCATAATGGGGTACAACCCAAGTGATTTTCCCGGTTGTGATCAGTGTCCTGTAGATAATGTAAGCTGGAATGATGCGCAGTCATTTATTGAGACACTAAACGAAATTACCCGAAAGAAATACACCTTACCAACCGAAGCAGAATGGGAATATGCTGCCAAAGGCGGTAAGGAAGGATCATGGAATTTAAAATATGCTGGCAGTGATGATATTGATAGCGTAGGCTGGTATACGGGGAACAGTGCGAGAATGCCTCATCCTGTAGGACTAAAAAAACCTAACGCACTGGGACTATATGATATGTCAGGTAATGTATGGGAATGGTGCCAGGACTGGTATGCAAAATTTTATTACGAACAGAAAATAAGTAATAATCCCACCGGGCCTGCATCGGGATCTGGCCGTATAAGAAGGGGAGGGTCGTGGTTTACCCAGGCCTCAAGTTGCAAAACAACTACACGTAATAATGTTAAACAGGATTATTTTGATAATATCGGCGGATTTCGCCTGGCACAGTATCCAAATTGACTCCCGGGTGATTGACAGCGTCTCCCTGTATAGGATAATAGTGATTAGCGAAAAATGAAAAGTGAATAAAATTGTACAATCACTGTAACAATACTATTATTTGTAATTTCGCCGCTTATATGAAAACAAAAACACTTCGTAAAGACAAAGTGAATATTATCACACTAGGCTGCAGTAAAAACCTGGTGGATAGTGAGGTATTGAGCGCTCAGCTTAAAGCAAATGATATTAATGTAGTTCATGAAAGCAGAAAACATGATCATAATATTGTTGTGATAAATACCTGTGGTTTCATTGATAAAGCGAAAGCAGAATCAGTTAATACAATACTTGAACATGCAGAGCTGAAAAAGCGCGGCAGCCTGGATAAACTTTATGTAACCGGGTGCCTGAGTGAGCGCTATCGTCAAAACCTCGAAGAAGAAATCCCTGAAGTTGATGCCTGGTTTGGCACACTTGAATTACCGCAAATCCTTAAGCAATTTGAAGCAGATTATAAATCCGAACTAATTGGAGAACGTATGCTGAGTACACCAAAGCATTACGCATATCTGAAAATTTCTGAAGGCTGCAACCGCACCTGTTCATTTTGTGCAATTCCACTGATGAGGGGCACCCATATCAGTAAACCTATTGAACAATTGGTGTATGAAGCTGAACGACTTGTACAAAAGGGAGTGAAAGAAATTATGCTGATTGCTCAGGAATTAACCTATTATGGCCTTGATATCTATAAGAAAAGGGAATTATCGCGATTGCTGAATGCACTGGCTGATGTAAAAGGCCTGGAATGGATAAGATTACATTACGCATACCCATCTAAATTTCCTTTGGAAATTATTGATGTAATGAAAGATCGTCCTAATATCTGCAACTATCTTGATATACCGTTGCAACACAGCAGTGATAAGATGCTAAAAGCAATGCGGCGCCAGATTACACGCTCCGAAATGAACGATCTGATCAGTGAAATCAGAAATCGTATTCCAGATATATGTCTTCGCACAACGCTAATTGCCGGTTTCCCGGGCGAAACACGGGAGGATATTGAGGATATGAAATCTTTCCTTCAGGAACATCGTTTCGATCGTGTAGGTATATTTACATACTCACATGAAGATGGCACTACCGCTTATGAACTAAAGGACGATATTGATCAGGAAGAAAAAGAACAGCGGGCACAGGAAGTGATGGAAGTACAACAGGAAATCAGCTACGAAAAAAACCAGCAAAAAGTCGGGAAAATTTATAAAGTGCTTGTAGATAAGAAAGAAGCTGGTCGTTACCTCGGTCGAACAGAATTTGATTCTGTGGAAGTAGATAATGAAGTGATTATTCAATCCTCTGTAAAAATACCGATAGGCGAATTTGCGAATGTAAAAATTACAAAGGCCTATGATTTCGATCTCGAAGCAGAAGTAGTTATATAAACAGTGTATCGGGAAAAGGCTCTCCACTGATTTCTTTCCCCTTTCATATACATTCTTTATATTTAGTATAAAGTCAGCCCATGGAATATCCGCATTTCAGGTTTTATATACGGCAGGATATACTCAGCCTTACACGATTGCGCCGCTATGAAACAAAATTGGGTGAATGTTTGCAAACTATTAATAGTACTGCACTTTCAGAAGCGATTACAGATTCTAAAGCCAAATTTGTATTGCTTGGAATACCTGAAGATATCGGAGTTATAGGCAACTACGAAGCAGGTGGAACCGATACATTATGGATGCCTTTTCTTCAATCTTTTTGCAACTTACAGAGTACGGATATCTTTACAGGAGAAGAGGTGCTGGTGCTTGGACATTTCGACTTTTCGGATGTTAAGGCTTTGATCCATACGAATGCAAAAAGCCAGGACGAGATGATAGATGCCTGCAGGCATGCTGTGGCCAATATTATTGATACAGAAGTGGAAGCATTGGTAAAGCTGATTTCGGCAACAGGAAAAACTCCAATAGTTATAGGCGGAGGGCACAACAATGCCTACCCATTGATTAAAGGAACTGCCAAAGGGTTAAACAAAGCCGGAATGATGAACAATGCCCAAATCAATATAATTAATGCTGATTTCAATGGTGGATATGGACATACAGAGGGCCGGCATAGTGGAAACAGCTTCCGGTATGCAATGGAAGAAGGCTTTCTGAAAAAGTATGCAGTAATTGGACTACAGGAAAACCTTAATAGCCAGCGAATGCTTGATGAGCTATATAGCAATATCAATATCCAGTATAGTTTCTTTGAAGACATAAGTGTGCGGGAAAAACTAAATTTCCGGCAGGCAGTGGTACAGGCAATTAGTTTTACGGAAGAAGGTTTTACCGGAATAGAGCTGGATCTCAGTTGTATTGAGCACACTCCCGGTAATTCTGGAGGAGTTTCAGGCTTTAGTATGTTGCAGGCAAGACAATATGTTTCTTTTGTTGCCAGTTATGCCCAGGTAGTATATCTCCATATCTGCGGCGGTACATCTCTAATAACAAATGGACAGATAGATACCTCATCTGCGAAACTTATTACAGAATTGGTAAGCGACTTTATTAAATCAGGCAATGGCTGATCTGACAGCAGTGGGCTGTGAGCATTGAGCAAGGTTATGGTCAATGTACTGTGGACTATAAAAAAAACTATAGCTGAAATCTTGTAGCCCATAGCTCAAAGCTACCTCATTCAATTTTTTATATTCCCACCCACGGGTAGGCCGCTTGGTACTGAAACCGGAATTATTTTGTCATACTGCTCGTCATTCAGTGTGTTTAGAAATTCCACAATAATATCAATGTCTTTAAATTCCACATTTAGCAAAACTGCAAGAGAATCCAATTGTTCTTTGGGGACATGTGGGTTGGGTAATGGTTTGCCTTTAAGATCTTCATAAAACAACATCACATTGTCAAGAGTTGCAATTTTTCCATTATGCATATATGGCCGGGTAAAGCGCATATTCCTGAGTGTAGGAGTGCGGAAGGCATAAGTTTGCAGGTATCCTGAATCAGAGACTAGTAGTTTTTCATTGTCCACCACACCCAGCACATGAGGTTTAAAGTCCGACAGCATTGGACCATTATGACAACGGGCACATCCGGTACTGATAAACAGTTTCATACCATTGATTTCCCTGCCCGACAGCGCTGTCTTTTCGCCACGCATATAGCGGTCGAACCGTGAGTTGTTGGCAATAAGTGAACGCTGAAAAGCGGCAAGTGCCTGACTGATAGTAGTGTCTGTGATTGTTATAATATTAGGAAATGCCTCTTTAAAAAGTTTGCGGTATAACGGAATATTATTAATTCGTCTGGCGATTTCTCCTTTTATTTTAGTTTCAGTAAATCCATGTCCCCGCATTTCTTCTAAAGTACTCACGGGCATCATTGCCTGCTGCTCCAGCCCTTTTGCACGATTATCCCAAAACATTGGTGCATCTTCAGGTATATAATTACCTTTTTCATCAATACCGTTGAAAGCTATATTAAGCAGAGTTGGAGCATTCCGCTTTGTAAAAGGTATATCATTGATTTTATTGAAACTTCTGCGTTCTCCCAATCCTTTTCCATTAACACCTATGGGTAATTCACGGCTTTCTGCATAGCCAAATTCCGGATGATGGCATGTTGCACAAGCTACGTCTTTGCCGCCGGATAATATTGGGTCATAAAATAATAAACGGCCGAGTTCTATTTTCTCTGGTGTGGAAGGATTGTTAGCCGGAGAACTATACTGGAGCGGAAGCGCTGAAATAGTGCCCAGTTCGGGTAGTTTTGGTTTGGGTTTAACTTCTTTTCTTTTATCATCAACAGAGTGGCATGCATTTATCAACAATGTCCCGGTTAGTAAAAAAAGGAGAAGGGGAACAAAATATCTCATGGCGTTATGAAGAATTAATTTAGAATGCAACAAACCCTATGATGGGGCACAAGGGGAAAATTTAGGTATTTTTCCAGCCTGTGTTAACGAAGATAGAAAATTAGGAGATAGAAATATCTTTTATTGTAATACCCAGTATATCTTTGTGCCAAAAAACCTCCATATAATAATGTTTTCTAAAACGTGTGAATATGCCATCCGTGCAATGATTTTTATAGCACAGCAATCTATGAAAGGTGAAAAGGCAGGTATTAAGCAGGTAGTGAAAGGGATAGACTGCCCGGAGCATTTTATTGCTAAGATTTTGCAGGAGCTGGCAAGAAAGGGATTAGTGCTTTCCGTCAAGGGTCCCAATGGTGGTTTTTATTTGGAAAAAACACAATTGAAATTTTCACTTGCCGATGTGATTAGGGCTGTTGATGGTGATAAAATATTTTCCGGATGTGGGTTAGGATTGGCTGAATGTTCAGAAATTGAACCTTGTCCGATTCATAAAGATTTTAAGAAGATTCGTAATGAGATGCATGACATGCTGAACAATGCTAAACTGGGTGAATTCACAGAACATCTGGATAATAAACTCTCATTTCTGAAGTGATAAATGAAGGTATATGCAGCAACGAAAAGATATAAGTACCAGACAAGATATTGAAATGCTGGTTGACGTTTTTTATGAAAGAGTGAATAAGGATAATTTGTTGTCTCCGATTTTTAATGATGTTATTCAAAACAGGTGGCCCCAGCATCTCGAAAAAATGTATCGTTTCTGGGAAACTGTATTACTGGATGAATTAAGCTATACGGGGAGTCCTTTTTTGCCACATGCCTCATTACCGGTAAACCTTATCCATTTTGAAAGCTGGCTTGGATTGTGGTATGCAACAGTAGATGAATTGTTTGAAGGCGAAAAAGCTGAAGAAGCCAAATGGCGCGCCGGTAAAATGGCAACAATGTTTCATTCCAAAATTGAGTATTACAGGAACAGCACTGAAAAACCTTTGCGATAATAGTAAGTCAGGATGAATTTAAAAGAGTGAGAATTTGCGGGTATTTTTTTTCCACATTTGCCGTCTGCGATTTCTCGCTTTATTAAATACGAGTTAAGGTTTAAATATTACATTAATATGGAAACCAAACCCATCAAACGCAGTTCTCAACTTTTACCTGTATCCAGGGAACATCATTTTGGATTATTGTTTTGCTGGAAGATCAGGCAGGGGATAACAAAGGCGGTAGAAATAGAAAGGATGCTCAAATATCTACAGTTTTTCTTCAGAGGACATCTTGAATATCATTTTGCAGAAGAAGAACGATTGTTGTTTATAGATAAGACTGATATGTTTGTACAGTCGGCAATCAGTCAACACACAGAACTACGCAAACAATGTGAGAACCTCCTCTCAGGTGAAGCCTGTTCGGTACATCGTGAACAATTGGGTCAACTGGCAGATGATCTCGAAGATCATATCCGATTTGAAGAACGAATATTATTTCCCCATCTGGAACAGGTGCTTTCTCCCGGCCATTTAAACTGGGTAGACAATTGTCTGCATGACCATGACCGTAATGCATTTATTGACAATTATCCCGATGTATTCTGGTTGAATCAGTCTGCGTCACTTTAGAAATTTGAATGAAATAGAATTTAAAAATTTGTGTAAGATTATGCAAAGTGTTTGACTTATTCAACATCCTCCAGCATACACTTTTTACAAATAATATTTTATAGCTTTAAAAGCTGTAGTATTGAAAAAATATTTTTTGGAAATTAAAGCGGCATGAAAAAGGGGATTACTTTAAAAGATATTGCCAGGAAACTGAACATGTCCGTGTC
>JAFDXG010000109.1 GCA_018268105.1 Bacteroidota bacterium
CTCACCAGTCCCGAAGGTTTACCATCTATTAGTATACGAACACTGCTGCTGCCCCGTAAGCTGACATTGCCTTCTGCATCTACGGCCACAGAGGGAATATTGCTAAGTATATCCGCAGCATTCCCGCCTGCATTGGCAAGGTCTTTTCCAACATTGAAAATTTTTTTGTCGAGAGATAATGTCATGCTGCTTTTTTCTGCACGTACCAATACTTCATCAAGGATTTTTGATGTGGACTTCAGTTTTATCGTACCCAATTTATGGTGCAGATGATCTGCAGAAATTTGTATAACTGAGGAGATATACGATTCATATCCTATGAAATCAATTTCCACACGGTAACTGCCTTCTTGTGCATTAATCAAAAATTCACCTTTTTCAGTTGTGTTTATGGAAGTAATGGCGGTATTGCTACCGGAGTTGAAAAGACTTACCGTAGCAAATCCAAGTGCAGAATACTGATGAGCATCCACAAGCTTTCCTGAAATGGAACCATCTTTATTATTTTGCGCATAGCTGTGAATACCCGAAATAAGAAACAGCATTAATATAACAGATGCACTTATCTTTTCTTTATAAATAGCAATATAAGCCGTGAAAAATTTCATCAAGTCGGTTTAAGAAAAATAAAAGAGATTGAAATGATAAAAATACTCAAAACTTCGAAGCTAAAAGAAGAGTTAATCCAGAATATAACTTTCAAATATTCTTCACTACCCTACAGTAAAGGATAGTTAAATGATTCCGGTAAAATAAATTGCCTGTATTAAACAACTTTACCATGTTAAACGCAGAAAAAAAATCAATGGTAATTTATACCGGGGTTTGTATTGGACTGGTATGCTTATCTGTTCAAATCATGGCCCAGCAGATTCACTATTCTGATGGCAGGCCTGCTGCAGTTTTGCGCATGGCATGTAAAGACGAAGGAATAGTATTGCGTTACGGAGATGGGCCAGACAGTTGTGATTCTTATGGAGCCAGAGAAGCAAATATTATCAGGGAAGGAAACACCTATTACCTGTTTTATGATGGTGCCGGTAAATCCGCATGGCTTTCCTGCCTGGCTGTGAGTAATGATTTGCATCACTGGGAAAAACAGGGGGCAATACTCACCCTGGGGGATTCAACAAAAAACGATAGCAAGAGTGCTTCTTCGCCATGGCTAATTCAGGAAGCTGGAATGTGGCATATGTTTTACCTGGGCACACCACATACAACGCCACCCCATTATCGCATTCCGGCTTTTCCATATCTTACCATGAAAGCCAATGCCCATAATTTAAGTGGCCCCTGGATGAAACAATATGATGTTACTCCTCTGCCGCCCAAAATAAACAGTTACTATTCCGTCACCTCCAGTCCGGGATTTATTGTGCAACACAACAAGCAATACCTGATGTTTTTTAGCGGAGCTACCCAGGACAAAACAGGAACAAAAAGAACCCTGGGAATAGCAAGAACAAAAGACCTGAACAGCTCCTGGGCAATAGATAGTAAACCTGTATTTCCATTAACCGAGCAGGTTGAAAATTCGTCCATATACTACGATAAACAATCAAAGACATGGTATCTGTTCACTAATCATATCGGGATTGATGAGCAAGTACAGGAATATACAGATGCCATCTGGGTGTACTGGTCAAAAGACATTAATAAATGGGATACCCGCAATAAAGCTGTAGTATTGGATAGCAGCAATTGCACCTGGGCAAAAGGTGCTATTGGTATGCCTGCAGTAATACAAGTCGGAGACCGCATTGCATTGTTGTATGATGCTGCCGAAGGTCAAAGCAAGAGTCACATGTTCAGAAGTATAGGACTGGCATGGATAAGCCTGCCTGTTAAAATATATACTCCCCCGAAAAAAAAATGATCGGCAGTAGTGCTGGTTAAAGCCTGATTGCAACTCTGTCATTCAAATCTGTTTACTTTTGACAAACGCTGTATTTTTGCAGTTTCTGTTATGATGTACAAACATTTGTTTTTTGATCTTGATCATACATTATGGGATTTTGAAGCCAATGCAAAGATGACGCTCGAAGAACTCTATCATAACCTTGACCTCCATGCATTGGGTATCGTTGATTTTAGTAGTTTTTTCGACCGCTATACTTATCACAATACAAGGCTTTGGGAAAGGTATCGCAAAGGATTTATCAAAAGAGATGATCTTCGCTGGAAAAGGATGTGGAATACCCTGCTGGATTTTAAAATTGGCAATGAACAACTTGCACGAAAAATGGATGTAATGTTTCTGGATAAGCTGCCTACCCGGAAATTGCTGTTCCCTTATGCGTTAGAGATATTGCATTACCTCCGCGATAAAGGATATGCACTTCACCTTATTACCAATGGTTTTGAAACCGTGCAACACAGCAAGCTGAAACATTCCGGGCTTAGCGGGTTCTTCAAATTTGTGATTACTTCCGAAGGCAGCAACAGCCTTAAGCCTCATAAAGCTATTTTTGATTTTGCTCTTCACAAAACTGGTGCTGCTCTACATGAAAGCATTATGCTGGGCGATGATATTGACGCAGATATTATAGGCGCCCAAAATGCCGGCATGGACCAGGTGTATATCAATCATCTTGGTATTACCCCGCCGGTGCAGCCTACTTATATGGTAAATACTCTAAAGGAACTGGAAGAGATATTCTGACCTGGAGGGAATAAAACAACCTACTTCTGTAAATAATTAAGAAATTACCTTTCGCGTTTTTCGTTTGCCGTTTATCTTTTCATGTTTGTTTCTTCCATTTCACTCAATACCAAATCCTGTCCAAAGTTTGAAAATCTACTGCACTAAATTATTAAACGCACACCACCCAGGTCCGAAAGCCTGTGCGGGAAGCGGTCACTTGGCGACCCGATGAACATAAAATTTTTTGGTATATTCCATTCCCTGCTTAACCTGTCTATGATCTCAGGGCCAAAAACGCCTCGTATCTGGATATATTCAATTCTCATATCCGGATACGCACGGTCGAGCGCCTGAAAATCTCTCTCAAATTCTTTGTTTAACTCCTGCTCATCTTTAAGTACTGTTACTATTTTTAGTTTTTGAGTGATTTCATTTTCCTGTACATATAACATTACTTTATTCAACACGGCGATATTGTCGCCTTTGGTAAAATATACAAAAGGTTGTTTATTAAGCTTTCTCATCTCTTTTGTAAGTTGTAAACGGCTGAATACGGCGGCCTTTTGTATTTTATCAAAAATAGAATTGATATAAATAAGCAGGTAATGGAAAACCTCTTTTCTTTTTAGAAAAATATAGATAATAAGTATTGACGGAATAAAATACTGAAGAAAAATCACCAGGTATTCCGGATGAAGTTTTATATTTCCATAAAGGGCAATTAGAATCCCCAAAATACCTGTAATCACAATGGAAGGAGCCGCATACTCCGGACGTGGCAATCTCGACCGTTTAATTTTTAATAACAAGTTGCCAAACCCGAAAAATGCCATTACCGATAAAAAAGAAATTGTGTACACGCCTGCCAGTGGCGCTATTTCCCCTGCCGTAATAAGCAATACTGATAAGCAAAGCAGATAAAATACTATTAATATTCCGGGAGTGCTCCCTTTTTTATTTTCTCTTAATAAACTCTGGGGAAATATACGGTCAAGCGTCATGCGCTTTATCAGTCCGTTGACCCCAATAAAAGCTGTAAGTACAGCACCGCTTAATACCAATGCAGCATCAATTGAAATAACAGTAGCCAGCCACGCACCCCCGGTTTTTGATGCCATATAAGAAAGAAATGCTGATTCATGCCCTGCTACATCACTTAAAGGAATAATAGATACAGCTACAATCGCAATCAGCGGGTTGATGATTATTACAAGGTACCACATATTGCGAAGTGTTTTTGGGAAAACCCCCGCTTCCTGCTCTTCTATAAAATTGGCAGATGTTTCAAAGCCCGTTATGCCAAGCATCGCAGCACTGAATCCAAAGAATAAAGCATTACTAATACTCCCCGGCAACGGGGTACGAAAATTAATTTCGGCAATACTACTACCGTTTACAATTAGAAAATAAATGCCACTGCCTATCAGCAATACCAGTGCAGACAGATGAAAGAGAAAAATAGCAAGCGACACTTTAGATGATTCTTTGATACCGCTAATAGTAAGAAACAAAAAAAAGGTCAACAGCACCACGGTGGCAATAACAACCGGAAAATAGGGAAGTACACTATGCAGGTAATGCATAGCTTCTGAAGCGGAAAGAACGGCAGTAGCCATATATGAAAGTATAGTGAGGCAGGCCGCCAGAGACGCATTCCCCTTACTGGTAGTATTCAGAAGAATATTATAAGCACCACCGTTCAGGGGAAGGGCGCCTACAGCTTCTCCATATATTTTCCGGAAAAAAAACAATACCACACCAACGAGCAACAACGAAATAAAAGCATATTGCCCCGCATACAATATACATAATGCAGAGACATACAGGCATGAGGAAGTAATATCATTACCGCAAATAGCGGTTGCCTCTAATTGTTTAAGTTTTGGAGGGTGGTTCGCTCGAGCAGGTTGTATCATATTGCAATCCTCTTATTCTATAGTTTTCAATAAATCCTTTTCTTACGATGCACAATTTAAAAATTATTCAGAGGACGTGGCACAATCGGATGTATAAACTATATTAGATCTTCGGGGTGAGTTTTTGTTAAGTATATTTATACAGGAAATCTATCATGCGATCTATACTATTTTATTTGATACTATTTTGGATGCCGGAAAAATCATTTACTCAAATCCAAACATCAATACGATATAAAGACCAGGTATTTGAAAAAACAACTATCCATCAAAATATATTGTATAATAATGATGATAGCATAAAGATTAAATATCGTCAGCTTGACCTGTATACCCCTACCCAAGATACAGCCGTCAAACGGCCGCTGATTATATGGTTGCATGGAGGTGGTTTTAAGTATGGAACAAAGAATGCAAAAGGGATTGAAATATGGGGCAGCACACTTGCACAAAAGGGATTTGTAATGGCAGCCATGAATTACCGTCTTAGTAAAAAACACCCTCTAAGAAATTTTAAAGACCTCGCCTTTGCCTGTTATGAAGCCATTGATGATTTAAGAACAGCTATCCGCTTTTTCAAAACTCATGCATCAGAATTTGGAATTGATACCCATAAAATAATACTGGGCGGCAATTCTGCCGGCGGTATGGCGGCATTGCAGGCAGTATACAGCAACAGGAGTGATTTGCCAAATGTGATTGACAGTAATAAAGTAGCTGCTCAAACCGGCAATTATAACCCCGATAGTATTGCCGGGATAATTAATTTCTGGGGAGCTTTGTTTAACGATGAATGGTTGAGCAGAACAAATGTTCCGATAGTAAGTGTGTGTGGATCAAAGGACAGAATTGTTCCGCCAGGTACTGAGGGAAAGTTTCTTTTCGGAAGTGTTGCTATTCACAAAAAGGCAGACACCCTGCATATTTCGAATGCCCTGAAAGTTTATGAAGGTTATGGACATGAGTTACAAAAAATTTTTAACCCTTTCTTCAGAAGCAAAAAAACAAAGCAGAGATGGGAAGAAGCGATCAACTTTTCTGCCTTGTTTATATATGACACTATAATGAGATAACATCACATTGCAGTATTAAAACCTCTTGTTATTATTTCCTCTGCATTGACAGCTTTTTTTTAATATTTTCTTTACAAACGTTAGGAGATTGTTATTCATATTTAAACAGTAATCATTCCTGTTAGAATTGTGTCTAATATTTTAAAAAACGGAGTATATGAAAAAGATGTTGGTAATAATGATTGCGATGGTTTTAGTATCAGGAGCTTTTGCACAAAAGGGAGTTCACAGAGGTGGTGTGAAAGTGGTAAGGGTGAGACCTGTAATGTCATGGCGGGCTACTGTCCCCTACTTCGCATATAATCCTTTCTGGGGCATGCCTTATTATGGTTATCCGTATTATGCTTATCCTTATGCTTACAATTACGGTTATAACCGACCCACAAAATTAGACTTGCAGATTGCAGATATCAGAAATGACTTTCAGCAAAAGATAAGTGCTGCACGTAGTGATAAGACCATTTCAAGATCTGAAAGAAGAAAAGCAGTTCGCGATCTTAAACACGAACGAAACCAGGATATAATAGCTGCTAAAAGAAGCTACTATAAACTGAGTTGATGATTGTTGGTTCGTCAACCGTTTAACGGCTATGCATTCCTGCATAGCCGACTTTTATATAAGTATATAGTTGAGTGAAATAATCAACTAATTACTCCAGTCCGAATATTCCTTTATTTAAATGCTGAAGTGTTGCAGTTTTATGAGATGCAGGTACCAGCACAGAGATATTGTGCCTGCTTCCACCATAACTCACCATTCGTATAGGAATTGGGGAAAGGGCTTCAAATAATTTTTTCAATACATCCGGTGTTTTTGCAATTTCATTACCAACGATAGATACGATAGCCTGGTCAGTATCCACTTTTACTGTGCCAAAGGGTTCAAGTTCTTTAAGAATCGCTGCAAGGTGTGCATCAGTATCAATGGTAAGAGATACCGCCACCTCTGAAGTAGTAACCATATCAATTGGAGTCCTGTACTTTTCAAATACTTCAAATATTTTGCGCAAAAAGCCATAAGCCAGCAACATGCGGCTGCTTTTGATTTTTATAGCAATAATCCCATCTTTTGCAGCCACGGCTTTTACCCCCACTGTTCCTGCATCCTGCATTATGGTAGTGCCCGGAGCTTCGGGTTGCATGGTGTTCAGCAGTTTTACCGGCACCTTTTCCTGCTGTGCGGGCCAGATACAGGTAGGATGGAGAATTTTTGCTCCAAAATATGCCAGTTCTGCAGCCTCATCAAAACTGAGTTTTTCAATAGGAATGGTTTTCTTTACAATACGTGGGTCATTGTTATGCATACCGTCTATATCCGTCCATATTTCGCACACAGAACCTTTTACGGCAGCGGCTATTAACGATGCGGTATAGTCGCTTCCCCCACGCTTCAGGTTGTCTACCTCACCTTTTGCATTTCGGCAGATATACCCTTGTGTTACAAACAATTTTTTTCCGGCATGTTGTTGCAGTATACGATGTAGCTTAAAACGGATGGCATCAAAATAAGGTTCATCATTGGCATCAATCTGCATGAAATCGAGCGCAGGCAACAGTACATGGTCAATTCCATGCTCATCAAGATAGGCGCTGAATAGTTTGGTACTCATCAATTCGCCCTGGGCAAGGATGTCCTTGTTCAGCGCTTCATTGAAAGAAATTTTAAGAATGATATTTAGAAAATCGAAATGCTCAGCAATCACCGCCTTTCCCTTATCATTCGAGGCAGTCTTCTTCAAAAGATCGTTTACAAAAGCATGGTAATGTGCTTCCAGTTTGTCAATAATATTTTTTGCTTCCTGCTTATCTCCTTTAGCCAGTGCATCACCTATAGAAACCAATGTGTTGGTAGTACCACTAAGCGCACTTAATACTACAATTGTTGGTTCATCCCCTTCGGTGATGAGCCTGGCTACCTGCTGCATCCTTTCAGGCTTTCCTACAGAGGTACCGCCGAACTTCATGATCTTCATGATTGCTTATTTTTTTGCGGTGCAAAGAAAACAAAAAAGCGCGAATAATATTTGCTATTATTCGCGCCTTGGGAAAATATTCAGACCTCAACACGCCCTTTACCTTATCCCTACTCCTAAAACGGCAGATCGTCTACCGGCTCTGCAATATCGGGAGCAACAGCCGTTTCACTACTTTGATCTGCAGAATAATTGCCGCCTGCAGAGGTACTGCTTTCACTTCTTGACCCACTTCCCAATAATTGTAAGCTAACCACCCGCAGAGTGAGTGATGCACCTCCTGTTCCGTCATTGCGGGTGAAAGCTCTTACATCGGGGGTCCCCTCTACATATACCTGTGTACCCTTTTTCAGATAAGGTGCTACTCCGGTTCTGTCTGACCAGTATGCACAATCTACCCAGGTTGTTCTGTCTTTTTGCTGGCCCGATGAGTCTTTAAAACGTTCCGTATGCGCTACGGTAAAATTCATTACCGTTTTCCCGTTCACCGTGTTGGTAACACAGTCTTTTCCTAAATTGCCAATAACCTGTAACTTAATCATAGCATTAGCTGTTTTGAGTTTAAAAATTCAAGTTAATAATTTTGTACTGAAGAGAAATACATTTCAGACTATTTTTATACCGTCAAACTGCGGCAATAACACTTATTTCAACATTTACATTTTTAGGTAGTCCCTTTACGGCAATGGTTTCCCGGGCCGGGAAGTCAGTGCTGAAATACCTGGCATATACTTCGTTAACCGCCGAAAAAAGACTCATATCACTAAGGAAAATAGTCGTCTTGACGATATTGCTGAAATTCATACCTGCCTCTGCAAGAATAGCTTCGATATTTTTCATCACCAGCGTTGTTTCCTCAGCAATTCCCCCGGTTTCCAAATTTCCCGTAGCAGGGTTGATGGCTATCTGTCCGGATACAAACAACATATTTCCCATCATCACCGCCTGATTGTAGGGTCCAATAGGAGCCGGGGCATTTGAAGTATAAATGATTTTTTTTGCCATAATAGTTATCATTTTATGATAAAAGCAAAATTGCTGTGTTTACTTCGTTCTGCCAACCTAATTTTGCCCCACTCCTATAAGATTAGAGTTATTAGATAATTATGGCATTTATTTTACACATTGATACTGCACTTCAGAATGCATTTGTTGGCGTTTCTGAGGATGGCAATTTACTGCATGAAATAAAGAACGACAACCCAATGAATCATGCAGCCTTCGTGCAACCTGCCATTCAGGAAGTATTGAAAATATCAGGAGTATCAATATATGAAATAGATGCAATAGGAATCACAGGAGGACCCGGGTCATATACCGGGTTGAGGGTTGCAATGGCCAGTGCCAAAGGTTTATGTTATGCTTTGCAAAAGCCATTATTAGTTGTTTCTACATTGCAGGTACTCACTAATGCCGCTTTAGTCAATTTTCCGGATAACAGTATGTATTGCCCAATGATTGATGCAAGAAGAACTGAAGTTTTTACCGCTCTGTATAACAATCAGGCAAAAATACTGGTGGCCCCCCATGCTTTGATATTGGAACCAAACTCTTTTGCTGTATGGATGAAAGAGTACCCGGTTATGTTTTTCGGCAATGGCGCCGAAAAATGGCAAAGGATGATAGCTCCGGATAGTAATGCAAAATTTTGTGCAGTAGAATATGATGGCCGACATCTTTCATTTTTATTATTTAAGTCCTTTAAAAACAGGGATTTTCAAGATCTTGCCTATGCTGAACCTTACTATCTGAAAGATTTTTATTTTGCAAACAAATCTGTGTAAATTTTATATACAAATACATTTTAATCTTCATTAACTATTGAGCCGGCAATTATTTGTGTTTTCATTCATATCTTTGTCCCTGATATCTTATTGAATAAATTTTAAAGTAATTACTCCTATGACAGGCCTTACTAGTCCTTATACAATGGTATTGAACGGTTCGGGACAGGAAAATGTTTCCGAAGTAAAGATTGACTTTCTCAATGTGAAAAAAGCAGCACTGATTTTAAGGGCGCTCAACCACAAACTCCGTCAGCAAATGCTTCAATTGCTTGACGAAAAACAAAAAATGACAGTTACAGAATTGTATGTTCAAATGCGGCTGGAGCAGTCGGTTGCATCACAACATCTGGCTATATTGAGAAGAGCCGGAATGGTATCTACTTCCAGAGAAGGTAAGTTTATATATTATTCAGTCAACCATAAAAGGCTTTCTGAGATTTATGGATATGTAGAGCAGTTGCTGAACTAATCATACCATTTTAGGTATTACACAGCGGTTGGCAATCTTCAACCGCTGTTTTTTTATACACAATACCGTTAATTTTGACAGCATGAAACAGTCAGTACAACCCGTATCAGTAGCAGAACTGAAAAAAATGAAAAGCAGGGATGAAGATTTCGTCATACTGGACACCCGGAATACTGTTGAATTCTCGGATGGATTTGTTCCCGGCTCAATTTTTATTGGCAGTGATGGCAATTTTGTGGAATGGGCTTTAGACCTGCTGCCCCTGACAGTAAGGATAGTATTGATTGCCGAAAAAGATAAAGAAGAAGAAAATATTAAACGGCTTATGGGTGCAGGATTTGCTAATATTGAAGGGTTCCTTGAAGGAGGATTTGCCGCCTGGGAAAAAGCAGGCGGAGAAATAGATATGATTATTAATGTGGATGCGGCAGAACTTGCAATGGATATTCCTTTTGATGAAAATCTTATAGTGCTTGATGTTCGCCGACCGGTGGAATATGCAGAAGGGCATGTTGAAAACGCTATAAATGTTCCCCTTAGCGATCTCTCCGATCCGGGAAACCTTGTTCAGTTTGAAGACAGGAACAATTTATATATACATTGTGCAGGAGGTTACAGAAGTGTTATTGCAGCCTCTATTTTAAAGCAACAGGGTTATCACAATATTCGCAATATATCGGGAGGATGGGAGTATATCAAGCACACCAAAGGCATTAATATTGTAAAGGAAACCAGCGCATTAAACTGATTAGCTTTGTCTTGCTCTTCCAACATTGAATTCCGGATTTCACAGTTCCTTATTCTCTGAAAACCAGCGATTTTGCGATAAGTTGTTGATTTTCGCCGATTTTAGAAGTTAATCGCAGCTAAGTGTATTCTTATAGAATAAGCCCCATTATAATTCCTTTAACAAATTCTTGTTATTTTCTTTACATTCTAAACTTCAAAAAATATGAAACGAATTATTGCTGCATTTGTATTTATTCTTTTTCTCTCGTCATGTGCTCAATCTATAACACCAACGCAAGCTGCAAACGGCGGATATAAGAGATGCAGAGGTCTCAGGTAATGGATTATCCTGGTATAGTAGCCTTACATTGCTGAATTCTATTTTGGGGCTTCAATACCTGATTCATTACATTTAGGGAACCAGGTATAAAAAATGAGTTTAAGTTTCTGTGACAAAATAATAACCAGAAGTTTAAACTTTTCTTTTTTATCTTCATGCCATGCAGGTAAACGTTACATACAAAAAGCCACAGGTACTTCAGGCACTCCGGTATCATTTTATAAGCAGGAAAGAGATTAAACTGATGATTATTGTTGTGAATGTGTTTGCCCTTATATCGGCGGCTTTATTTGCTTTTAAAAAGGTAACCCCCCTTGCATTTCTTGTTAGCTCTTTTGTATGGATAATGATTATGCTTGCTTTTTGGTGGTTGTTACCGGCTACAATATATAAGAGGTCTGCCACTTTCAAAGATAAGTTTACGGTAAGCCTTGAAGAAAACCATTTCTTTATCAGCAATGGGCATGGTAGTTCAAAATCCTGGGCATGGAGAGAATTTAGTGAAATGATAGAAACACCTAATTTTTTCCACCTATATTTTAACCCTCGTAGTTTTTTTCTTTTGCCTAAAGATTCATTCTCCGACAGCGACCAGTTACATGAGGCCCGGCAATTATTGAGAAATAAGATTGGCGCCACTTTGGGAGCATAACACCAAAATGGTTTTAAAAAAGAACCGGATGTATAGTTACATCCGGCTGTAAATTTATGTTAATAGTCTATTGAATGTTGGGATTCCTTGCGTAACCCATCTTTGCTTCAATGCTTAAAGTGGCATGGGGTACTGCGCGAAGCCTTGCTTTATCTATCAGCTTTCCGGTAACCCTGCAAATACCATAAGTTTTATTCTCAATACGCATCATTGCTTTCTCCAGGTGATCAATGTACTGAATCTGCCGGCTGGCCATCTGGCTCAATTGCTCCCTTTCCATGCTAATGCTGCCATCTTCCATAGTCATATACCTGTTTTCACTCTCATCACCACCCATATCGTCTTTACGGGTAATTAACCCCTGCAGGTAAGTCAGCTCTTTTTTAGCTGCTTCTAATTTACGCTGTATCAATTCTCTAAATTCAGTTAACTCCGCATCGCTATATCTCATTACTGGTCCATTTTGTTGTACTTTGGGCTTGTCAAGCACAGATTGAGTAAATTCCGGTTCGTATTTTCTGGCGTTATTTGTGCTCAATTTTGGGATCACCACAGGTTTAACGGCCTTTTCTACTTCGGCTTTTGGCTTTTCTTTAACCCCCTTTTTTAGCTGCTCAAATTTAGAATGCACCTCTTTTACAGGCAGATGAACAGGTTTTTCCTGTTTTTTTATAGTCTCCTTTTTAACGGTATGTTCAACCTTTTTAGCGGTATGATCTACTTTTTTTGCAGGAACAGGGGTGTGTTTTACAGGAGTAGGTTTTGCTGCTTTTACAACAACCTTTTTCACCGGTTTTACAATTGCTTTTTTAACCTCCGGCTTGGCAGACTTTGCCGTTTTAGTTGACCTTTCAGGTTTTTTAGGCGCAACTTTAGCCGCTTTTGCAGCTTTTTTGGGGGCGGCCTTTACAGCTTTGGCTTTGGAGGAAGCCGTTTTTTTTGCTGGTTTTTTGTTGGTTGCCATGCAATTATGCTTTTTTGGTAACTAAAATTTTTAAAGATATATCATTTACTTCGATTTCTGTCCCATCTGTTATGTCCGGAAACCATTCTAATTTGTCTGCCAAAATTTCCGCGCAAATATATGTATTAAATTCAGTGATAGATGGTTTGAGTATTGGATTTTCTGACAGTTTTACTAAAATCCGGTCGGTAAGGTCATAGCCGTTATCTTTCCGTATTTTTTGAATTCGGTTTACCATTTCCCTGGCATTCCCTTCACTTTCTAATTCGGGGGTAATTGTAATATCCAGAGCTACTGTCAGTAACCCTTTATTTGCTACTGTCCATCCCGGAACATCTTCACTTTGTATCTCCACTTCCGAAAGTGCAAGAAGTATAATCTCTCCATTTATATTAAGATTATACGTTCCTTCTCTTTCAATTTTTTGAATATCTTCCTGAGCAAATCCAGAAAGTGCTGCACTTACCGCTTTCATTTTGGACCCTAATTTTTTGCCAAGTGCAACAAAATTGGGTTTGATTTTTTTGCTGATAAACCCATTATTACCAGATATATATTCTATTTCCTTTATATTCGTTTCATTTCTGATTAAGTCTGCTACTTTCTCAATTTGGCTCTTCATATTATTGTTAAGTACCGGAATCAGCACCTTTTGAAGTGGTTGACGCACTTTAATATTTACTTTTTTGCGTAACGACAAAATCAAAGACGAAATATCCTGCGCCAGCTGCATCCTTTCTTCCAGAGCTTCATCTATTACCGCAGGATTCGGCTCGGGGAAAAAAGTATGGTGGATGGAGGCAACATTAAACCTGCCACTTAATGTATTCAGATTGGAAAACAATGCATCGCAAAAGAAAGGGGAAATAGGCGCCATCAGTTGCAATACAGATTCAAGACATTCATAAAGCGTTTGATAGGCACAGAGCTTATCGTGTTCGTATTCGCCTTTCCAGAAGCGCCGGCGGCATAGTCGCACATACCAATTGCTCAAATGTTCATCCACAAAATCTTCAATAGCCCTGCCTGCATGAGTAGGTTCATAATCATTCATATAACCTGCCACTCTTTTCTTCAAACTGTTTAAGGAAGAAAGTATCCAGCGATCAATTTCAGGTCTGTCGGCCACCGGAATATAGGCTTCTTTAAAAGCAAAACCGTCTACATTGGCATAAAGTGCAAAAAACTGGTAGGTATTATATAATGTACCAAAGAATTTTCGCTGTACCTCTTTGATACCTTCAATATCAAACTTCAGGCTATCCCATGGTGATGCATTAGTAATCAGATACCATCGGGTGGCATCAGCACCAAATTTTTCAATAGTGGCAAATGGATCAACTACATTGCCAAGTCTTTTACTCATTTTATTGCCATTCTTATCCAGCACCAGTCCGTTAGAAACACAGGTTCTATAGGCAAGTCCGGGGTATAGCTCATCATTCACATCAAAACCGGCTTTTTTTAATTCTTCCTGTACCGATTCCTTAAGCAGGCTGCCTAATGCATGTAGGGTATAAAACCAACCCCTGGTTTGGTCAACACCTTCTGCGATAAAATCAGCAGGATAATTTTTTGCGAATATCTCTTTATTCTCAAACGGAAAATGCCATTGGGCATAAGGCATTGCACCACTATCGAACCATACGTCTACCAGGTCCGGTACTCGTTTCATAGGCTTTCCCGTCTTACTTACAAGTACTACTTCGTCAACATAAGGTTTATGAAGATCCAGGATGCCCTTATTCAAATATTTACTATTTACATTTCCACCCAGTATCTCAACTGCTTTTTTTATTTCCTGATTAAGCTCAGCTATTGATCCAATACATATTTCCTCCGCCCCATCTTCTGTTCGCCAGACTGGAAGCGGGGTACCCCAATAGCGGCTTCTGCTCAGATTCCAGTCCACCATATTTTCCAGCCAGTTGCCAAAGCGGCCTTCACCGGTAGATTTAGGTTTCCAATTAATGGTTTTATTCAACTCCACCATCCTATCCTTCAAAGCGGTTGTTTTAATAAACCAAGCATCCAATGGATAGTAAAGAACGGGCTTATCTGTTCGCCAGCAGTGAGGGTAATTGTGTTCGTATTTTTCTATTTTAAAGGCACGGTTCTCTTTTTTCAACCTTACACTGATATCCACATTTACATCTGTATAGTCTTTTTCATCTTTGTAGTTTTTTACATATCTGTTGCTGAATTCTCCAAGCCCTTCTACAAATTTGCCTGCCCGGTCTACCAGGGTCAGTATACCTATGTTATATTTTTTACCTACCTTAAAATCATCAGCGCCAAATGCAGGAGCTGTATGTACAATACCGGTACCATCTTCTGTTGTTACAAAATCAGCTAACAAAAGTTGAAACGGCTTTGCACCTGGTGTATTTTCTTCTATAACAGCGGGTGAATTAGCCTCAAAAGCCAACAGTTGCTCATATTGCAACCCTTCAAGTGTTTTACCTTTACAGGAAGTCAATATTTTCCAGGGAATTATTTTACTATTAGGAGAATATGTTTCAAAATCTCCATTTTCATCCTCTGCTTTAAAGTATCTGTTGAGTAGTGTTTTGGCCAACACCACGTTCACAGGTAAATGTGTATACGGGTTAAAAGTTTTAACCAATACATATTCTATATTGGCGCCAACAGTGAGTCCAAGGTTGGAAGGAAGCGTCCAGGGAGTAGTTGTCCAGGCCAGGAAAAAAACTTCATCATTGCCCGCCGTATCAAATAAAAATCTGCTTTTTTCATTTTTTACTGCTTTAAACATCGCAACTGCAGAAGTATCCTTTACCATTTTATATGTACCCGGCTGGTTCAGTTCATGCGAACTTAACCCCGTACCTGCAGCCGGAGAATAGGGTTGGATACTAACGCTTTCATACAACAACCCTTTTTTATACAGCTCCTTCAAACACCACCAAAGCGTTTCTATATAATTATTTTCAAATGTGATGTAGGGCTCGGTTAGGTCAACCCAATAGCCCATTTTGTGAGTAAGATCATCCCACTTGTCTTTGTACTTTAATACTTCTTTGCGGCAGGTGGCATTATACTCTTCAACGGATATTTTTTTACCAATATCTTCTTTAGTTATACCGAGCATCTTTTCCACTCCCAGCTCTACCGGAAGTCCGTGAGTATCCCAGCCGGCTTTACGTTTTACCTGGAATCCCTTCATCGTTTTGTACCGGCATACCAGGTCTTTCAATGTTCTGGAGATGACATGGTGTATTCCGGGCATACCATTTGCACTCGGGGGTCCCTCATAAAAAACAAAAGGAGGGGCACCTTCCCGCAGGGTAACACTTTGCTCAAATGAATGATTTTCAGTCCAGGTCTCAAGAACCCCCTTTTCTATTGCCGGAAGATTTAACCCTGAATATTCTTTGTACTTTAATGCCATATATACCAAAAAATGTTGGCGAAGTTACAGAAATATAGACTATAATGGACTGCATTATGGTGTTTGCTTTTCGCCACAGGGCTGCAATACTTTCAGTTTTTTGTGCTTACAAGAATTAGGTTGCCCACTTTACTGCGCAGAAATATAAATAACATTTTGCCGTCTCTACAAATAGGCACTCATTCGATCTTTCAAAAAATTCAAAGCCTCTCAAAATAATTTTAGCAGCGGAAGTACTCAAAGAAAATTCATTCTATTCATTTTAATCTTTTATTAACAACAATAAGTAAAAACACTTAATGTTATTTTATCTTTATTAAATAAATCATTACTTCGTTTATATATTTCAGGCAACAACGTCATGGGTATAACGCTTTGAAAGAGACTATATAAATCAGGCAGGATTTGGCAATATCAGTAGATATGTGTTTGATTGCAGTATAAACATTAAGTTTTTATTGTACTAAAAAAATCTTTTATCCACAGAAATAGCATTTTGGCACAGTTTCTGAAATGATTGCCATGCAAATCAGATATGACTAACGCCACTTCGTATAAAATAGTGGAGATAATAAGATGATACAACTTACTACAGTATAAATTTTTCCAGGGTTTAGGGATTAGGGATCGAGGGGGGCATTCATGCTCCCTTCTTATTTTATTGCACCCATTTTACTTTTTGATTAATAGATTTTCTATTTCCGGCAGTTGAGGGAATTGCTATATACCCTATATAAAAAAAACCGAGTAGCTTGTCTTCTTCACCTAATCCAAAAAAATCTTTTGCAGAGGAATCATACGTTATTCCGCCTGTAGTAAGATACCCCCCTAATTCGTAAGCGGTAACAGAAAGATAAATATTCTGAACGGCGCAGGCTACTGCTTCTATATCTTCTATTTCAGGAATACGTTTATTTTCGCCCCGCTTCATGCCAATAGCAATGACATGAGATGCTTTCAAAGGTTGTTGTTGAAGCTTTACAAATTTTGCTTCACTAAAGTTATCTCCTGCGGTAGCTTTATACAGCTTGCTTTGAAAATCTGCAAGTTGCTGCAAACCTTTGCCACAAAAAACGGTAAAGAGCCAGGGTTCATTACGTCCATGGGTTGGCGCCCATGTAGCATTAATTAATATCTCCCGGATAATTTCATCCGGAACTACTCTACCCTGTTCAAACTGATCCGGGAATATTGAACGCCGGTTACGTATAAGATGATTTATTATTTCGCTATCGTAATGCATATATTTAAAAAATAAATTGAGTTTAAGATTAAAATGAAACTTGCAAAAATTTCATTTTTTGTCCTCTTTCTGCTTGCTAAAATTTGCGACAACTTATTGTTTGCATAGTACTAATTAGTTTTTCCTTCTGGCAATCTTATATATTTTTATAGCACTCATCAGCACTACAATAAATAATAAAAGCCCAGTTATCCCCCACACCACACTCATGTTTTGTTTTACCACTACCAGCATTACTATGGCTACAAGAAAAATGGTGGCTACCTCATTCCATATTCGCAATTGCTGAGAACTGTGATGAAAAATTCCCTTTAACTGTCTACGAAACATATTGTGCTCTATCAGGAAATAGATATACAGCAATAATACAAACACCAGTTTCAACAATAGCCAATGTCCCTCTTTATGTAATAATATAGTGTGCCAGCCTCCTTTTATCATCACAGTTAACCCTATAATAAGAGTAAGAATAGCAGAAGGCCAGGTAATACCATACCACAGTCTTTTCATCATCAAACCATACTGTTCCTGCAAAACCTGCCTGGCAGGCTCAGGCTTATCATTGGCTTCCCTGTTATATACAAGCAGGCGAGGCATATAAAACAATCCGGCAAACCAGGTAACCACAAAGATGATATGTATTGCTTTCAGGTAGGGATACCACATAATCTCATCGTATAAATTTTCCAACAACCGGTAATTTTTTAAATTCCTTTTTTTCCACATTGATTACAAAGAATATAAAACTCAGCAGAATTAGAGTAGCCAGTCCGAAACTAAACCAGGAATTACTCCACATATAAGTCAACCCTTTGTGCAGATAAAAAAGCAACACCACAATAATAATATAAGCCAGCAGTTTTTTCCATGCATAGGGTATGGGGTATTTCTTTTGCCCCCATATAAAACAAGCAACCATCATACTGCCATAACAGAAAAATGTAGCCCAGGCACTGGCTACATAGCTATAGCGGGGAATAAAAAAGTAATTGATAAGTATCGTCAATAGGGCGCCGCCAATGGTTATCCATGCGCCTGACATAGTATTATTGGTAACCTTATACCAGACCGCCAAATTATAATATATTCCGAGAAACATATTTGCCAGCAACAATACCGGTACAACTTTCAATCCCTGCCAAAGCTTCGGATTTTGAATAAAATATTTCCAGATGTCAAGGTAAAGAGCTACAAACAGGAACATAATGCTTATGACAATTACAAAAAACTTCATGACCCTGGCATAGGTTTTCTGTGCATTTTCACCGGTAGAATGTTTAAAGAAAAAAGGTTCGGCACCAAGACGAAAAGCCTGAATAAATACTGTTATTAGAATAGAAAGTTTATAACAGGCCCCATAAGCGCCTATCTCCAGCTTAGACACCCCCATCCATCCCAGCATAAGCCTGTCAAGTGTCTCATTGATCATTCCACCAAATCCTACTATGAGCATGGGGAGAGAATATAACATCAGTTCCCGCCAGAGTTGAAAGTTGAATTTCCATCGGAAAGATTTAAACTCTTTCCAAAGCAATAATAATGTAAATGCAGACTGAACAACATTAGCCAGTATCACAAATGTAATTCCGAAATTCCTGCTGTTTAATATAGCAAAAATGCTATTAGGGTCTTCGGCTGCAAGCTTTGGGCATATAGAAAGGAAGAAATATAACAAGGCTATATAAACCACAACTCCACTTATCCTTACTATCGCATATTTCACAGGTCTGCCATCCTGCCGCAGCTTTGCAAAAGGAATAGCAGAAAGACTATCGAAAGCTACTATCAAAACTGCCAGGGTAATATATTCCGGATGATCAGCAACATTGGTAACAAAAGCAAGCGGTTTTACAAGCAAAAGCAACACTACGGAGAGCAGGACCGTAGATGTAATAATAGAAACACTGCTGGTATTGTATAAATCATTGCTGTACTCTTTCCGCTGACTAAACCTGAAAAAGCCCGTTTCCAGTCCGTAAGTATACACGATATTAAGAAAAGACATCAGGGCATACACTAATGTCATATCACCATAGCTTCCACCACTGAGTTTTAAAGTAAGATAGGGAGTAAGAATATAATTAAGAAGCCGCGCTACTATGCTGCTTACACCATACCATAAAGTCTGACTTGCCAATTGCCTGATTCCAGCCAAAAATAAAAATTTGAAAACAAAAATAAGTTTTAGTCAAGAAAATAAGCATTATTAAACCAGGACATGATATTTTTACAATGACATGCAACCGTTTCATTGTAAATTATAGTCTGAATAAAATTAAATGATTATGAAAAAAATATTTTTACTTTCCTGTTTACAGTTTGCTTTCCTGTTTTTCGTAAAAGCCCAGGTTTCAGACGGAGAAATTGAATTCAACAAAGCAAAACGCCATGTAAAAACAATGGAGGTTAACGAAGCTCCAGATGTTGTTGAGCAAGCCGTAAAAAACAAAATGCTGAAACATGGTTATAAACCTTCAGAAAGTAAAGGATGGCTAATATTTAAAAATGTAAACGACCCCGAATTTAGCGCTGAGCCCTGTGATTTGCACATAAAAGTTGAAAGAAAAAGCAGAAAAGAGAAAGAAAGCAGTACAGTTTATTTTTTTGCCAGCAAGTCTAATGACCATACCACACCGGTTACCTTAGCCGGAGGAATGTTAGCAGCCGAGGGATTTCACGGGCACATTACCTCTCATGCACAAGCTGAAAAGCTTGAACGGGATATTAAAGATCAGGAAGAAATTCTGACAAAGGCACAAAAAAAATATGATAACCTTGTAAAAGATCAGACTTCTTTAGAAAAAAAGATTAAGGATTTGCAAAGTGATCTTGAAAAAAATAAACAAAAACAACAGGAGCAGACCCAGGAAGTTGAGAATCAAAGCAAAATCCTTGAACAGTTGAAGTCAGGGAGAAAAAGTTAGCAAATTTTCTAAAATAAAATCTTGTATATATTAAAATGCCTGCCGAAATCGGCAGGCATTTTAATTTGGCTTGTTTTTCTATGGCTAAACCACGTAACTTTGCGGCTTCTTTTAAAAGACCACATGAGCGATCCCATCAAACATGAATGCGGGCTGGCATTCATAAGACTTAGAAAACCGTTTCCATACTATCTTAAAGAATACGGTACCGCCATGTACGGGCTTAATAAGCTTTATCTCCTGATGGAAAAGCAACATAATCGCGGGCAGGATGGGGCAGGAATAGCTACTATAAAATTAAATACCGAGCCTGGTTACCCTTTTATGCACCGTATCAGGAGTATCGAAACCATGGCAATTGCTGACTTATTTCGTCAGATAATAGAAGAAATTGCTGAACTAGAAAAATACCAGCCCGATATCAAAAAGCATCCGGGTTTAATGAAGGGCAATATCCGGTTTATGGGAGAGCTGTTGCTTGGGCACTTGCGCTACGGCACACAGGGCAGAAACAATGCAGAGTTTTGCCACCCATTTATTAAATGTCATACCATTCCTGCTTTAAACCTTGCCCTGGCAGGTAATTTCAACCTGATCAATACCGAAGAATTATTTTCACTTGTAAATATTGAACCGGGAGTATTTCAGAAACAAAGTGATCTTGCCGCAATGATGGAAGTAGTCCATCATTTTCTGGTAAAGGAAGACGAACTTCACCCGGAACGTCTTGACATAGTGAATGTTTTGAAAAAATCTACCAAACTTTTTGACGGCGGTTATCATGTGGGCGGGCTTATAGGAAACGGAGATAGCTTCGTTATGCGGGATGCCCATGGTATACGTCCTTCCTATTATTATATTAATGATGATATAATTGTAGCGGCTTCGGAAAGAGCAGCTATACGCACTACGTTTAATGTAAGTGAAAAAGAAGTATGTGAATTGATGCCGGGACAGGCATTGATTGTAAGGGCAGACGGTTCTTATGAAATAGAACAGATACTTGAGCCCCAGGAAAGAAAAGCCTGTAGTTTTGAACGTATATACTTTTCGAGGGGGAATGATGAAAAGATTTACAAAGAAAGGAATGCATTGGGCAATCATCTCAGCGATCCTGTATTAAGAGCTATCAATTTCGACCTGAAAAACACAGTCTTTTCCTTTATTCCCAATACAGCCGAAGTAGCTTTTTACGGTTTATTAAAAGGCATGGAAGATTATCTTAATAAGATAAAAGTACAACGAATTACCTCCTGGGGTAAAGATTTTGATGAAGAAAAGCTGGCCGAGATGGTTAACCGCCGGATACGGGTGGAGAAGATTGCCAACAAGGACGTTAAAATGCGCACTTTTATTACCGAAGATGTGAGCCGCAATGAACTGGTGCAGCATGTGTACGATATCACATACGGATCAATTCGCAAAGGAGAAGATACTGTAGTTGTAATAGATGATTCTATAGTAAGAGGTACAACATTGCGCGAAAGCATTATCCGCATGATTTCGAGGCTAGAGCCCAAACGAATTATAATAGTTTCTTCTGCACCACAAATCCGATATCCCGACTGCTACGGTATTGATATGAGCAAAATGAAGGACTTCATCGCCTTTCAGGCAGCAATTGAATTACTGAAGGAAAAAAATATGGATTATTTACTTCAGGAGCTTTACAACAAATGCCGTGAATTAGAAAGAAATGGTCAGTTACACACCGAGAATGTTGTGCGCCAGATTTATAAACCCTTTACCGCTGAAGAAATTTCGAAAAAAATTGCCTGCCTCATCACCCCTCCAGGTATAAATATTCCGGTTGACATTATATATCAAACCATTGAGGATCTCCATATCTCCTGCCCAACCAATACCGGCGACTGGTATTTTACTGGCAATTACCCAACCCCGGGTGGGAACAGGGTTGTAAACAGGGCTTTCATTAACTATATGGAGGGCAAAAATATTAGAGGATATTAAGGGTTTTTACATATCTTGGCTTGGTTTTTGTTATAAAATTGAAAGTTTTTTGCACCCGTTTTTAGATCCTGCGTTTCCTATGTGTTTATTTACATTATTCTAAGTACCCTTTTGAATCTGTTTGGTTCAAAGTACCTAAACATTCACCATCTTTTGAAATGATGGTAGACCCAATATTCCCACAACCAAAAAAAATGAAGTCTGTGTTATTGATACGTCATGCCAAAAGCAATTGGGATGACGCATCGGTAACAGACTTTGCCCGCCCACTTGATGCACTAGGGAAAAATGACGCATCTCTAATGGCAAACCGCCTTTTAATCAAAGGTGTTACTGTAGACTATATTTTGTGTAGTCCGGCAAAAAGGGCCAGAAAAACAGCGGAATACTTTTTGGAAGCCTATAATCTTAATATTAATAGACTCGCTTTTCGGGATTCTCTATACGAACCGATGCAAAGTGCTTTTGCAGAAGCAATTGAATCCGCACCTGATGAATTTCAAAATATTGCATTGTTCTCACACAATCCCGGAATTACTTTTTTTGTAAACAGTCTTACTGATTCTGTAAGAATAGACAATATTCCCACCTGTGGAATTTTTGGAATAAAGGTAGAATTAGAAAAATGGAAGAACTTCAATACATCAAAGCCGGAATTCTGGTTCTTTGATTCACCCAAATATCCCGGTTGATTTTATAGGCCTCAAATAGAAATCATCCTTTCTCTGGCAATTACTTTCCACGTATCAACCGCCCTATTATTTCTAATGATATTTGCCCTGCCGTATAATGCCACAGTGGGACATATATGCACCGGCACCCCGTATAAAATATCGCCGACCTTATATTGATATGCATCTTCAACCCGCAGCACAAGATGTTCTTCACTTTGCCCGATGGGCTGCGCCCCGGGGGCATTTAAGAAGTGTACGCGTGGCAGAGGATTTTCAGCCGCTACCGATTTATGACCCAGGTCGGTGCAAATGGTCGTTTGATCAACAACGGAAATTACCCTCGTTAGTACCAGCGCTGCATAATCGAATTCTTCATCAGGCAATAAATGCTTATACCCCCAGTCTGAAAAGACAAATGTGCCGGGGCTACATTCTACTGTACCCCGCTGAGCATGAATAGGAAATGTGGGGGTTCCTCCTGCTACAATTCTTAATCCTTGTCCTTCCTCACCCAGCCTTTGCTGCAAAGCGGTAATAATGCCAAATGCTTCATCACATTTCAACTTTCTCGAAATAAAATCTGTATCCCGTATATGCCCATCGTAAGCATGGAATCCGGAAAGCTTTATGTTTTTTAGGTTGTTGAGTTGTTGTATCAGTTCAAACGCATCAGACGGTTTAATGCCGGTACGATTCATCCCAACATTCAGGTCAATAAAAACCGGCATCACAATCTGGTGGATTGCGGCCTGTGTATTGATATACTCCAGGTTGAATATATTATCTGCAAGACAGGAAAACCTTGTAGAAGGGTACGCTTTAATCAGGTTGATAAACCTTAAAACCTTGGGACCTACAGGCTGATACGCCAGCAAAACATCCGGAGCGCCTATCATGCCCAACATTTCAGCCTCTGCAATGGTAGCACATTTGAATTTTGTGATGCCGGCATCCATCATCATCCTGCATACTTCAGCCATTTTATTGGTCTTCACATGCGGGCGAAGCATATTATTATCGGGCATCATGTTTTGTAAGAGCCGTATATTGCTTTTTACCCGGTCGGGATATACCAATAACGCGGGAGAGTCAACCTCGTCAGCATTGTCCACTATGTACCATTCTTTTAGCGACGCAGTATTTTGCATTGATGTTTTGTTTTGTTATCACTAATCACGCTAATTCAAACACGGCTTCAATTTCAACGGGTATATTTCCCGGTAGCGACCCCATCCCTACTGCGCTCCTTGTACCCACGCCATTTTCTTCGCCCCATATTGCTGCAAAAAGCTCACTGCATCCATTTATCACATAAGGATGTTTCTCAAATTCGGGGGTGGCATTTACCATTCCCAATACCTTAATTACCCTTTTTACATTATCAAGGCTCCCGAGATGGGCGCGTATGGTAGCCAGCATGGTAAGCCCCACCTGCCGGGCAGCAGATTTTCCCTGCTCTTCATCCATATCTTTTCCTACTCGTCCCCTCATAAGCGACTGGTCCGGGAGCACGGGCCCATGACCGGAAAGATATAAATGCCTGCCATCAATAAGGCAGGGTTTGTACACACCTACAGGCTTAGGTGCAGGAGGAAGTACCCATCCCATTTTACTCAACCGTTCTTCAGGAGTTAAATCTTTCATGTCAATGTTGTTTTGAGTAACAAATATATTTTCATTTGGTATGATTTGCGCTCAAATGCGCCTCATTGTTTTGTATATTTATTTCTTTATTTTAAAATACAACACTACATGAATCCAAAAACAAGCGGCAGATGCATACTCACTGTTTTAATAAGCTGCCTGATGCAATTTACTTATAGCCAAACCATCGGTGTGCAATTATATAGTTTTAGAAACCAGTTTAAAACCGATATACCGGGTACCCTGGAGAAGATAAGTAAGATGGGTGTACGCGAAGTAGAAGGTGGAGATACCTATGGTATGCCTTTCGATGAGTTTAAGGCGTTGTTGCAAAAAAACAAACTGAAAGTAGTAAGTGTAGGCGCTGATTTTAAAAAATTGAGCGAAGACCCCCAGGCATCCGTTGAACAGGCAAAAAGATTTGGGGCAAAATATGTAATGGTTGCATGGATACCTCACAAAGAAACTTTTAC
>JAFDXG010000010.1 GCA_018268105.1 Bacteroidota bacterium
AAGGACGTTTCCATCGGGCATATACTTAAAAACAGATCCTTTTATCTGCTGATGATCGGGAGCACCTGCTCTATAGCTGCTGTCAGCGGAACCAGCCAGCACCTGAAATTATTTTTCAGTATCGATTTGAATTATACACAGGCACAATCGGCCAACCTGATTTCTGTGGTTCTCTTTTCTTCAATACTGGGCAGACTATTTATGGGATGGCTTGCAGACCGCATTCCTAAAAAATATGTGATGGTCCTGATCTATATACTGGTTGCTGCTGCTATTCCATTGCTTTACTTCGCTACCACTCCCGGAGTCATTTATTTTTTTGCTTTCCTGTTCGGAATTGCGCTCGGTGGTGATTATATGATCATTCCATTAATGACGGCAGAACTGTTTGGTATTAAAATTTTAGGCAGGGTGATGGGCATTATTCTCACAACAGATGTAATAGCTGATGCCCTGTCGCCCATGCTGGTAGGATGGATAAGAGACAAAACGGGAAGCTATTTCAGTGGTTTTGAAGTACTGATTTCCCTTGCTGTTATTGGTACCATCGCCATTACAATGTTACCCTCAAAAAATATGCAGTTAAAAAACAATTCACAATCTATTATCAATAATCCCAATTAAAATAAACCACTCATGCAAAATATAGATACAATTTATCACGAACTACTGCAACCCTCAGAAGCTTTGCTTGCTGATATGAAATCGCTTGATGGAGATATTATTATTCTCGGTGCCGGAGGCAAAATGGGACCCGACCTGGCAAGGCTGGCTCAACGTTCGGTAGTTAAAACCGGAATCACAAAAAAAATTATAGCAGTTGCCCGCTTTTCAGAACCCGGATTAAAAGAAGAACTTTCACAACTCGGCATTCAAACAATTAAAGCCGACCTGCTTAATGATGAACAACTGCAGCAGTTGCCTGATGCAAAAAATGTGTTGTACCTCGCAGGAAATAAATTTGGCACTACAGGTAACGAACCGTTTACCTGGGCAATGAATACTTACTTACCGGCACGTGTAGCCGAAAAGTTCAGACATTCACGTATTGTAGCTTTTTCCACAGGCAATATATACCCAATGACGCCTGTAACTTCCGGAGGTCTATCGGAAGATTACCCCCCTTCACCCAACGGTGAGTATGCACAGTCATGCCTCGGCAGGGAGAGGATGTTCCAGTACGTTGCCTCACAACACAATACCCCCGTTTTGTTGTACCGGCTCAACTATGCCAATGATGTAAGTTATGGTGTATTGCTGGAGATAGCAAAGTCGGTAATAAATGATGAGCCTGTAGACCTCACTATGGGCAACGTAAATGTGATATGGCAGGGCGATGCCAACGAAATGGCATTACGTTGTCTGCACCATTGCAGCACGCCACCAAAAATTTTAAATATTGCCGGACCTGAAACTGCCTCGGTACGCTGGCTGGCGCAGGAATTAGGTAAGCATTTTGGTAAAACACCACAGTTCACCGGTGAGGAGCAGCTTACTGCCTACCTGAGTAATGCAGCAGAATCATATCGCTTATTCGGTTATCCCAGGGTAACGCTTAAACAAATGATTCAAATCATAGCAGACTGGCTCATCAGCGGTGGCAAAACCATAAACAAACCCACCCATTTCCAGGAAAGAAAAGGGAAGTACTGAAAAATTTAAAACTCAAAGGAATATGTTAAACGATAAAATAAAGAATTTTCTTCATGCGGGTACAGTCATACCTGCTCATCCATTGGTATTAAATGAAGATATGTCTATAGATGAAGAACGTCAGCGACGTCTTTCACAGTATTACATTGCCAGTGGAGCAGGGGGCATTGCGGTTGGAGTTCATACCACTCAATTTGAAATAAGAGACCCGAAAATTAATCTGCTCGAGTCTGTTCTCAAACTTGCCGCAGAAGAAGTAAAAAAAGCAAACCTTAATCAAACTTTTGTAAAGGTAGCAGGCATTTGCGGTACCACTGAGTCTGCATTAAAAGAGGCAGAGCTGGCTGTGAAATATGATTATCATTTAGGATTGTTAAGTAATGGTGGATTGCAGGATTATACAGAATTACAACTGATTAAACGTGCAGAAGCAGTTGCTGCCATCATACCATTATTTGGATTTTACCTGCAACCGGCAGTAGGTGGACGGAGATTAAGTTATGCTTTCTGGCGTGATTTTGCTGAGATACCAAATGTTCATGCCATAAAGGTAGCCGCCTTTAACAGGTATCAAACTTTAGATGTGGTAAGAGCAGTATGTGAGTCTTCCCGCCGGAATGATATAGCCCTCTACACCGGCAATGATGATAATATAATAGCTGACCTGCTTACTCCATACCGGTTTACAATAAATGGTGAAAAGATTGAAAAAAGATTTACCGGTGGGCTGCTTGGGCACTGGGCGGTATGGACAAGCAAAGCAGTACACTTGCTTGGAGAAATTAAACAATGCATAGCTTCGGGGTATTCAGGTATCGAAACACTTTTGGCTAAAGGAATTGATGTAACCGACATGAATGCTGTTATCTTTGATGCAGCCAACAATTATCATGGCTGCATTAGCGGTATACACGAAGTATTAAGAAGACAGGGGCTTATGGATAATATCGGTTGTTTAAATCCAAAAGAAACATTATCTCCGGGGCAAACAGAAGAAATCAGCCGTATCATTGCTGTGCATAGTGGATTAACAGATGATGATTTTGTACAACAGTTTATTGCGGCAAACCATGCAAACAAACAAATACATGCTTGAAGAAAATATTAAAGATCTGGCAGATAAACTTTATGCATCGGTATTAGACAACAGGAGATACCTGCACGCTAACCCCGAACTTTCATTTTTGGAATATGAAACTTCGGCTTTTGTTAAACACAAGCTGGATGAGTTGAATATTCCCTGGAAGACAATGGCAAATACAGGAGTGGTTGGACTGCTGCAGGGCGATCTTCCTTCATCTGCAGTGGTAGCATTGCGTGCCGACATGGATGCATTGCCGATTACTGAAGCCAACACTGTTCCCTATATATCGAAGCATAAAGGAATAATGCATGCCTGCGGACATGATGCGCACACAGCATCCCTGCTTGGTGTTGCCGGTATACTGCAATCTATAAAATCAACATTCGGTGGCATCGTAAAACTTATTTTTCAACCGGGAGAAGAAAAATTACCAGGAGGTGCAAGCCTGATGATTAAAGAAGGCGTATTGAACAACCCTGCACCTATGGTTATACTAGGACAGCATGTAATGCCTGGGTTGGAATGTGGGAAGGTGGGAATATGCAGGGGTAAGTTTATGGCATCTATGGATGAGATCAGTGTTACGGTTAGGGGTAAAGGCGGGCATGGAGCGCAACCTCATCTGAATATTGACCCTGTAGTAATTGCCTCACATATTATCATTGCCCTACAGCAAATTGTGAGCCGTTTTGCACATCCCAAAAATCCTACGGTGCTTTCTTTTGGAAAAGTAATTGCAGATGGAGCTATCAATGTTATTCCTGACACTGTTCACATGGAAGGAACTTTTCGGGCTATGGACGAAATATGGAGAACAGAAGCACACATAAAAATGAAAAAAATGGCGGAAGGTATTGCGGAAAGCATGGGTGGCAGTTGCGATTTTCAAATCAGAAAAGGATACCCGTTCCTGATTAATGAAGAACAACTTTCAGATAAGGTTGCAGAATTTGCCGCAGCATATTTGGGTAAGGAAAACGTAGTTGATCAGGAAATATGGATGGCAGCAGAAGATTTTTCCTATTATTCGCAAACAGCAGATTCCTGTTTTTATTTGCTTGGAGTAGCAAACAGAGAAAAAGGGATTGGTTCATCATTACACAATCCAACTTTTAATATAGACGAAGATGCACTCAAAATTAGTACAGGGTTGATGGCTTATCTTGCACTTAAATTACTGGGGAATTAACCTGACTTACTGCAGAAAATGGTAATAAACAAAAGGCTTTGGGAAACCCAAAGCCTTTTTAAAATAAAAAAACGTCGTGGTCAAAATTGGTATATCAATTCAATATCCCGGATTCTGCGTTATTATACCATTGGTTGCATCCACTTCCCTTTGAGGAATCGGGAATACCAACTCGTTAGCATCCCAATTATAATCCCCGGTCATAATCTTCAGCCGTTTTACATCATGAATACGTACCCCTTCAAATGCCAGTTCATGATACCTTATATCTAATATGTCATCTAATGTGGGATTGGTTATTTCCGGCAATGTTACCCGCAGCGGGTTGATAATCTTTGCAACATCATTCTCGGGAGTGTCACCTACTGATGAGTTTAAACGTACATTGCACTCTGCTCTTGTTAAATACATTTCTGCCAAACGAATTACCGGCAGGTTCTGGCTAAATGACTTCCATTTGGAACAATACATATTTCCTGGTCGGGCCCCAACTCCTTCGTAATACCATTGTGATAAACGCAGATCATTGGGATCATAGGTATTCAGGAAGGCGCTTACCATTCTCACATCTGCTCTTCCAATGCCCACAAGGCTGGCGTAAAAAGTAGCCATACCATCATTTGCAGTACCCGCATTGTTTTGGTCATTCTGCTGAATTTCAAAAACAGATTCACGCGTGTTTTTATTATCAAAGACAGCGGTAATAGATGCATTCAGTTGAAATGCACCGCTTTCAATTACTTTACTAGCGGCATCCAGGGCTTTTTCATAATCGTGCTGCTGAAGATATACTCTTGATAAAAAAGCATAAGCTGCAAATTTGTTTGCCCTGGTTCCATTTGATTCAGGTAATTTTTCAGCAGCGCTTTTCAGGTCGTTGACAACCTGTGTATAAACCTGTGCCACGGTATTTCTCGGCAACTTTTCAAATGCACCTGTTTCATCTTTAGTTGATTTAGTTTTAATAACTATACCGGGCTGACTGTTGTCGCTTGTAGCACCCCAGGGAGCAGCATAAAAACGGACCAGCTCAAAATGCATAATGCCTCTTACAAACAAAGCTTCGCCCTCTAATTGTTGTTTCTGATCAGCATCAGTTACAATATTCAAAGATTCTAAAACAGTATTAGCCATATTAATGGCCTTATATGCATTTGTCCAGGTCCGCAAGGCTTCAGCATTATCTCTTGCCATGTTTTTTCTGGCAACCTGTCTGAAACTCTGAAAGCTCCCCCTCCAGGAAACGTATCCGTCTGCCGCCTGCAGATCGGGTAATAAAAGTAAGTTGGTACCATACAGTGCTCCACCGCCAAGCAGCGAATACATACCTATTGCTGCTGCATCCACATTCTCCGGAGTTATGATGGCAATGGCAGCGTCAACATCCTGTTTAGGCTGAAGATCAAGTTGTTTATTACACGAAATCAGTAAACCTGCCGAAAAAACAACTAACCGAAATATATATTGTAGTCTCATAATAATCACTTTTAAAGGTTATAATCCGATATTTAGTCCCACACTTATTGTTCTGGCTTGTGGCGGTGTGTAAAAATCATGACCGAGAGTAACCGAATTGACATAAGTAGCATTTACCTCAGGGTCGTAACCGGTATATTTGGTAAATGTAAAAAGGTTCAACCCTGCAACATACACTCTTGCATTATCCATTTTAAACCTTTTTAACAGGCTTCTTGGAATGTTGTAACCCAGGTTTACACTTTTTACTCTGAAATATGAACCATCCTGCACCCATCTTGACGATTTATCAGTTCCATTACCCTCATACAATCGGGGTTGCGGAATATCAGTAATGTCACCTGCTTTTTTCCAGTACTTCATTTGATCAACAGTCTGGTTATCGAAATAGTCTCCATTAACCGACTGGAAAATACCTGCCATATTATAGATATCGCCACCCTTTACAAACTGGCATTGTATATCCAGATCAAAACCCCTATATGAAAAATGGCTATTGATACCTCCATAGTAATCCGGATTTGGGTTACCAACTATCATATCTTCCGCCTCACTCACATCATTTGTTTTTGAACCATCATTTTTAAAATATAATGCATCTCCATTTGATGGATCAACACCCGCATATTTTAATCCGTAGAATTGGCCAAAAGGCTGACCTTCCGCCAGTCTGCCCAGTGTACGTGATTGAGGTGGAACAGGCACAACCAGCTTGGTTACTTTATTCACATACGTTGATATATTGGCTGAGGCAGTCCAACGAAATAACCCGTTTAAAATAGTTGCATTCAATACAAACTCCCATCCGCGATTTCGCATAGCTCCTATATTTTTGGTAATGGTTGTAAAACCATTCACAGCAGGAGCAGGGACATTGAATAATAAGTCCCTGGTATCTTTATCAAAATAATCCACTTCACCACTAATGCGGTTATTAGCAAAACCAAAATCTAATCCCACATCAAACTGGTTTGTTTTTTCCCAACTTAATGTTGGGATGCCAAGTTGGGAAGTAATCAAACCCGAAATATTAGCATAAGCTGCCGCCTGAAACAATGAGCGGGAGCTAAAGTTCCCGATTTCTGCATTACCTGTTCTTCCATAACTTGCACGTAATTTCAAAAAACTTACAGCAGACGAGTTCCTGAGGAAATTCTCTTCACTTATAATCCATCCTGCTGATGCGGCAGGAAATGAACCATATCGGTTATCCTTACCAAACCTTGAAGATCCATCTATACGATAACTTGCGCCCAGTAAATAACGATCTTTGAATTTGTAATTGGCTTTAGCAAAATAAGAAGCAAAAGTATATTCGGTAGCTGTAGAAGAACCGGCGGAAATAATTGCAGCACTGGAAATCTTTGTAAATCTGTCGTCCGGGAAAACGATACCTGTCACAGAACTCCCTTCATTTTTACCGGTCTGATATTCAATACCCGCCAATGCATCAAAGTTGCTTTCCTCAGTAATAGATTTATTAAAATTTAAAGTATTGGTATACGTTACAATAGTAGAAGTCACCTGGTTGCTGAATGAACTTCCACCCGGTGCACCATCAATTGTCTCTCGCCCAAGAAATTCGTCTTCCTGCAGGTTATTCCAGTTCAAACCCACCTGGCTTCTGAAAACCAGAGAAGGTATAATTCGCCATTCTGCAAAAGCATTGCTTATGGACTGATAAGTAGTTGCTAATTTTTTGGAATTTGCAACCTCAATAAGATTGTTGTAGTAAATGGTATTAGAATTTGGTTTACCACTGGGAAGGTATGCAGACTGCAGAGGAGACAATGCATTCAACTGCAATGGGTTTGTAAACGAGTTGTCACTATACAAGCGGTTGTTCAAACCTTTAGAAAGAGAGAGATTTATACCCACCCTGAAATTTTTATTTAAAGAATGGTCAATATTGATCCTTCCATTTCCCCGTCTTAGTCTGTTTGTTAATAAAATACCTTTCTGATCATTCCATGACCCGCTAATCAAAAATTTAGTGCGTGCGTCGCCACCATTCATAGATATGTTGTATTGCTGAACATACCCATTTTGAAAAGAAAGGTCAGACCACTTTGTATCATTATTGCTATTCCAGTCCTTGGTACCTGTTTCCGCTTCAAACTCCTCTGCAACATCCAATCCAGCATTTTCAGCTGCCGCAGTAAACAATTCTTTGTATTGCGCAGTATTTAAAAATTCACCTTTACGGGTAGGTTTACTCCAACCGGTGTACACTCCGGCGCTTATTTTTGTTTTACCTGCTTTACCAGATTTAGTAGTCACTAATATAACACCATTAGAAGCCCTTGCACCATAAATAGCAGAAGATGCCGCATCTTTTAATATTTCAATGGATTCAATGTCATCAGGGTTAATGGTGGCCAATGGGTTGTCCGGCTCATCATAGCTTCCGATTGGCTGACTTAATACAGGTACGCCATCAATTACAACAAAAGGCTGTTGATTGGCTGATATAGATGATATACCTCTGATCCTGATATTGAGCCCCTGTCCTAGTTTGCCGCTTCCGGAGTTGATGAAAACACCAGAGGCTCGTCCTTGTAATGCCTGTTCAAATGAAGGAAGCGGGAGATTTTCAAATTCTTTTCCGGTGACCTTTGAAATTGATGATGTAATATCTTTTTTAATTTTTGTTCCATATCCTACAACCACCACTTCACTTAATGACTGGGTTCCTGCATCTTCAAGTTTCAAGTTACTGAGGTCTGAATCTATTGGGGTTTCCAACGATTTGAAACCAACAAAAGTGATGATTAATGTAGTTGCCTTTTCAGGGGATTTTAATTCAAACACCCCTTCGGCATTTGTCACGGTCAAAACTTTGGAGTTTAGTATTCTGACTGTTGCCCCGACAATAGGAGTACCGTCTTTCGAATCAACCACCTTGCCCCGGATGAGCTTTGTTTGTGTAAACGCAGATTGCAAAAAAAGGCATAATACTACGCAAGTGTACATAGCATACCTAATCAATATTCTCATGTTGTTTTGGTTTAGTTAAAAATATACTTCTTATCAAATATACAATGGAATAATATGTTGCCAATAGTTAAATCAAAAAAAAATCCAATGTTGATAAATAGATGAAATACCTGTATTAAAACACCCTAAACATAACCCCGAATATATCCCTACAGGGGGGTGTATTCCTAAATAAGTTTGCCTATAAAGAAGGCTCAGAATAATTTTAAAGGAATGTTCAATAGGAAGTAAAATTCAATACCATAATGTTCTAACATTAAATTTAGTATGGTACTGAATTTTGCTGTGGGTATAGCAAACCTTTTTGCCGATTCTTTCATTGACAAGTTGAATCATGGGTCTGCCGGCTTGTAATACCAATCTGGATTTCATAACCACCTATAATCATATCTTTTAAAACAAGTGATGCCCGGGAGGAGCAGGATTAGCAATTGCAGCCTGTTCTTTTCGCAATGCTTTTATATGGCGGCAGTCTAACAATTTTATACCTGACACATAACCATGCCAATAAAAAAGCTAACTGACCGGCTGAGGGGCTGTATTTATCCCACTCTTCGGCATTGGCCGGTGCACAAAAAAGTTTGTTTACAAATGATGACAGGCTGACAAATCCGTTATAGCATTCATACCTGAAATTTTTTGATTGTATTCTTATATTTCCATTTAATCTGATCACTTTTTAAAGAAAATATTTTAACCATTTCAAATCTATATAAAGGTTTTGAAAATATTATCTTTTATTTTTGTTAGCAAAACAAACACTATGATAAAAGGTGAAGGAAAGTCAACAGTTAGCCGCAGGATTAAAATTATGGAATTACTTAAGGCGAATGGAAAGGTTGATGTAAAAGAATTGAGTGATTTACTATCAGTTACCGGCGTAACAATCCGAAATGATCTTGAACAGTTGGAAAAAAAGAATATTTTAATCAGAGCGAGAGGGGGGGCTATAAAAATTGAACAAAACTTTTCGAATGAGGACTTCCCCTTTTCTGATAAGCAAAAGAAAAATTTTGCAGAAAAAAGGGAGATCGGTAAAAAAGCCGCCGAGCTTATCAATAACAACAATACCATCATTCTTGATTCCGGGTCTACCGTTCACCAACTCGCTAAAAATTTGAAAAACTTTGACGAGTTAACAGTAATTACAAATGCGCTGAATGTAGCCACACTCTTAGCCGAGTATAAAAATATTAATGTGATTGTGCCGGGTGGAACATTGAAAAAGAACTCGTTATCCCTATTCGGCATTTTGGCAGAAAAAGGATTTAAAGATTATTTCTGCGATAAACTGTTTCTCGGCGTTGATGGCTTCGACCTGGATTTTGGGATATCAACACCCAGTCCCGAAGAAGCATACCTTAATCAAATCATGATAGATATTTCAAAAGAAGTAATAGTTTTGGCAGACTCCAGCAAATTTGAAAGAAGGGGGTTTGCATTTATCGCTCCAATCAGCAAGATTGATATTGTGGTAACTGATAAAGGCCTCCGACCTGAGTACAAATCCAGGCTGGAAGCTATGGGTATTAAAGTTATTCTTGCATAATGATAAATAAATATATTCGCGTTTTCAGGCCATCTAAATTTCAACCGCTGTTTCAAATCGCTGCTACTGCTATTTGCATATCATTCGCAACAAGGTTGATCTTACTGCTGACATTTGGCAGTCAAATTCATGGGTCCTTCTTAAATGTCTTTACCGGTTTGATTATCGGATTGGCATTTGATCTGCTGATTAGCCTGTTTATTATCCTCCCCTTTGCTATTCATATTTGTTTTACAAATAATTTTATCTATACACCGAAAGGCAAATGGATAGCAATAGGGGGATTCGCTATATTGCTAAGCATTTTTCTTTTTACCTCTATTATACCCAAAGACTTCAACCGGGACCTTTATAAAGGAGTAATCGCCTATATAGTTTTACGGCTTATTTTTTTTATTTTTCTTTACACACGCAGCCTCTCATTCAGGTTCAGATGGAGAACCGTAGTATTAAAAATATTTTTTTTCATTACCATTTTCCTATTAGTGTTTAATGCGGTTAGTGAATGGTTTTTTTGGGATGAATTTTCATCACGTTATAATTTCATAGCAGTAGACTATCTGATTTATACCAATGAAGTAGTAGGAAATATACAGGAATCATACCCGATTGTGAGCATCACTATCGGAGTGCTGATTATTGCACTCTCTATCTTTTTACTCATCAGAAAATCTATCGGTCTATCGGTAAGATGCCCACTACGTTTTACAAAAAGAATATTGGCCCTGGCAATTCTAATTACAGGGATAATTTTACTTAACATTATAATTAAACCAGGTTGGAAAAATTTTAGCAACAACAATTATATAAATGAGATCGCCGCCAATGGGGTTTATGAATTTGTACAGGCATTCAAAAACAATAAGCTGGATTTTTATACCTATTATCAAACGCTACCTGATTCTACGGCATTTCAAATATTACGACAATCCCTCACGGACTCCAATACCAGTTTTGTAAGCAGTGACATTTTTAATATCGAACGGGAGGTAACCTATCCTGGGCCCGAAAAGAAAATGAATGTAGTAATGATCAGTGTGGAAAGCCTGAGTGCCGATTTCATGCAGGCATTTGGTAGCACAAAAGGGATCACTCCATTCATGGATTCATTAGCTCAAAAAGGAATGTTCTTTACCAATCTTTACGCATCGGGTACACGCACGGTCAGGGGATTGGAAGCATTATCCCTATCAATCCCTCCGCCCCCGGGTCAAAGTATAGTTAAGCGGCCGGGCAATGAAAACCTTTTCAGCCTGGGATCTGTATTCAAAAGCAAAGGCTATGTCACTCAATATATCTACGGCGGTTATGGTTACTTCGACAATATGAATTATTTTTTTGGGCATAACGATTACGATGTCATTGACAGAACTGCCCTTTCAGCAGACGAAATTCATTACGCCAATATATGGGGCGTTGCAGACGAAGACCTTTTTAGCCTTGCCCTCCGTGAAATGGACAGCAACTATGCCCGTAATAAACCGTTTTTCTCCCAGGTGATGACGGTGTCCAACCACCGTCCTTTTACCTATCCGGACGGCAGAATTGATATCCCGCCTACATCACAAACCCGTGATGGTGCGGTGAAATATACCGACTACAGTATCGGCCAATTTATCAAACAGGCTTCTGCTAAACCCTGGTTTAGTAATACTATATTCATAATTGTAGCTGATCACTGTGCTTCAAGCGCCGGCAAACAAGCGTTGCCTGTAACCGGTTATCATATACCCATGATCATTTATTCGCCGGAAAATATCGCTCCTCAGGTGATAACAACTTTGACTGCTCAAATAGATATTGCCCCTACCCTGCTGGGTATGCTTAACTTTTCTTACAAAACAAAATTTTTCGGACAAGATATATTTCATACCGTTCCTGGAAAACAAAGAGCATTTATTAGCACTTACCAGGGACTTGGATTTCTTAAGAACGATACCCTGGTAGTACAATCGCCGGTAAAAATAATCAAAACTTACCAGCCTGATTTTGTTACAGGAGATGCAAAAGAGATAGAAGACAACCCTGAAATTACCAGGGAAGCGATTGCCTATTACCAGGCAATCTCATGGCTGATAAAAAATAAAAAGTACGGGATGTTGGAATAACATCACATAAGGAACATCATCTCATTAACTGAAATAACAATGTGGAAATTTTATGCATTGCTTTCAGCCTTTTTCGCAGCATTGACAGCAATTCTTGCCAAAGTTGGCGTCAAAGGCATCAGCGGAAACCTCGCAACCGCTATACGCACCATAGTCATACTGTTTATTGCCTGGGGAATTGTTTTAGCAAGCGGGGAACTGAAAGAAATAAAAACCCTGACCAGGGGTAACATCATTTTTCTCCTGCTTTCCGGGATTGCCACCGGACTCTCCTGGATATTTTATTTCAAGGCACTGGAAACCGGAGATGTATCTAAAGTAGCACCGATAGATAAATTAAGTGTTGCAATTGTAATAGGACTTTCTTTCCTGATATTGAAAGAGCCGGTAGATGTCAAAACAATAATAGGCGGAATCTTAATTGTTGCAGGTACAATTGTAATGATCTGGTGAAAATATCTGTCAGCACTTATTCGGCGATTGAGAAATGTCGGTTAAAATATCAAATACAAATTCTCCCAAAATACAAGCTCTCCTAATTTTAGGGCCATTTTAACTTGAACTTTTATTGAATGAACTTTGGGGGAGTTTACACTTGCACAATCAGTTTTAAATGAGGATTTTTGCAAACCGATTAATGTTTAGTGGCAGTTAACTTTGTCTCCTGTCATCATATTCTTGCATGTAGCCTTACTGAAAACACATTTACAGGTCCATGCCTGTCTTTGTTGTAGCCCGGATTAACTAAAAACTGATATGCACCAGTCAAAAAAATATGTCCTTTGTATAAGTCTGCTGAATAATATACTTCCGCCAAATGTTCCCAGCCATAAGTTAGATTTCCGTCTCCTAACATAAAACCCTTACCTCCTGCGTGTAAATAATTTTTGTGAGGATTGGAAATTCCAGATGCTACATAAGCCACTCCAATATTATCCATGACTCTTTTCCACCGTTGTCCAGAAATTGAAAACCCAAAACTTATACTGTGGTCAATTTCAGTAAACATCCAGGTTTCATTTTGTCCGTCATTCCAACCTACCCTAAAAAAACAACCCAAGTCATTTAGAATTTGCTGCTCAGCATTTATACCAAATCCAAATTTATTGTTTCCATATTTTCTCGTGTCTTCTATATCTGGATTTGATGGATTTAATGAAATGCTTTGTCTGTAGTTACCCATATTAGCCGTTGTATAAAAAGCTAAAAGTCGAATTACACCATCCTTATCTTTAATTTTGTGCCGGTGTGTATATTCAATAGTATGTGAACTTGCTTTTGTAAAAGACCAATTCATATCATTGCCGTTAGCTGTCAAAGGAACCAGTGAAATTCCGTAACGGATTTCATGTCGTTCTGAAACATATTCTAACACAACACTTGGTGAATAACCTCTGGTATTTGCAGGATAATCCCAGGCCCCATTATCCATTAATGCCCAACTCATAAATTGTGTTCGTGGGTCGTGACTAAATTTGTTGTCATCAAAATAGTCGGCAACTCCAATTTTACCAATTGTAAAACCAAAGTATTTTGTTGGCATGTTTCCGACAAATTGATTAAAATCGCTTGGCTGATACACTGTTTTTTCTGTCAAAGAAAAAAGCTGCCTGTAAAAGAGTCGGGCTAAATAAATTTGAGGTGCATGGTCGCCTATTCTGAATGTCTCACCATTTGTGGCTGCAGCAATTCCCAAAGCATCACTCAGACCAGAACCTCCTGCAATTTCAGGATTTATGAAAACGCTAGCTCCTTTCCAAAGTTTTACCCCTGCAAAAAGGGTAGATGTAATAGATGTCTGACTCTCCTTTTTAGTAATTAAGCTATTGGTTCCGGAATATTTTGCTTTAAACTGTGGTTTAAACTGATTAATAATCGTAGTCTGTGCATGTATGGATAACAGGTCATTTTTTAAAGTGTCGGTCTGAGACCAAAGTCTTATATTAGAAAGAGTCAAAAAAAATAAAAATGTTGTTAATCTCACAATGTATATTTTTCAACGTTCGGTATGATTACTTTCTCTGTAATAAAACAAGTACCCTGGATTTGTTTATTGGCAAAGATTTTTTTACCAAGGTTTAATTTGTTTATTTATTCCGTCAGGCCGATTCTGGTTTCCATATATTCCGTGTTTGAATAAAACTACTCAAATGCGGAGGTATTCCTTTTTAATTTTTATACAACAACACTATAATCACTAGCATTTGCATCGTGTAAATATTCCCAGTTTACATTCATTTTCTTTAGTACCTTCTATGTTACCTCAAGCATCCCAAAAAATGAATGTACAGTCATTCAAATATAAATGTCGACATAATAAAGGACTGCTAATCAAACTCCTTCAATTTTATAAATGTCTACAATAAAGTAGTATACAATACGCTAAATTATACATTATACGATATGCCTCAAAAACAGTAATCAAAAACCATTTGACTTCTCATATTATTTACTTTTTATTTGTCTTTATTCCAATCCAGTCATACAATAAACAACTCACTCGTAAATAATGTTTATTCTGTCCCCCCTCCCATGATAAAACACAAATAAGGGATAAAGTCCGGATTTGAAAGATAAGGGAAGGCATATTTAGTCCGGCATTGAGGCGCAAATTTTAATATCGTTCTGTTATAATACTTTTTTCATAACTACGATATCTTTGCCACCTAAAGTAATTCTTTCCAATTGCTGCCATTTAAGTCTGGTGTATAAATTTTCAGCGGTGTGTGTAAACAGATAAATATCTTTTAATCCAAGTACTTTTGAATGAGTTTGTATATGTCTGCAAATTAATGTACCTAAACCCTTCCCTCTGTTCTCCGGCACAGTATATACCAATGCTAACCAATTTTTATAAATTTTAAATCTTGGTTCTTTGTCCAGTAATCCAACGTGGTTATAAATTCCACCCGTTGCAACGGGTTTGTTATCCACTGTCATTAAAACTTGAAATTCATAATTGGTTGCAGAGAGTTTTTTTATTTTGTCAATTGTGGTCTTTATGGGAATATTCCATTCGCTTAAATACCATTCGGCTATAAGCTCAGTATATTCTTTGTCACCAGGGTTTATAATTTGAAATTTAATGTCTGTCATCGTTGATAATTGACTGCTGTATTTCAGCAAATTTATATTAATTTACAACTTTTACAGATTGGCGAAATACCCGATGTTCACTAGTCATCTGAGTATAATCCATTCCCAATTTGCAAAATAAATTCTTTGTTTATTTTATTTAATACCCATTTATGGCCCAAACCAAAGGTAGGGAATGTGTGGATGACAAATCATTTCATATTTCCCCTACTGGTGGGGTCTTCACCAAGCAGCCAATAACCCTGTTGCATAGAGGTGCTCTTTGTGCCAACAACCCGAAGAATGCAGATGGAGCAGTGCAGAATTTTATTCAAAAAATTCAGTTGAATTTCATTTCTCGTCTCATTGCATGGGTTGAATATTCTGTGTGTGAAGTCACCCTTAGATAGAAATAAAAATGTCAGGACTATTGGGGGTTAAGATAATCATAATTCAAAAGTATATATGCAGCACTGAACCTTTGCGAAGTTTGAGCACCTTTATTTGTTATAGCACTGAGTTCTACTACTTATGTTTTGTAAGTTTTTTTTTGTAGCGAATCATCTATATCGAGTTTTGCAAATGCATTAATATTAGGTGATATTATATTTGGCTTATCATCAAGAAGTAATTACAAAAAATTAAAATTTAATATTATCCAAAATTTATATACTTGTTTTTATTAGCTTTAATTGCCGGGGACTATTGTTAATACCCGGCAATTAAAAAATTTTTTTCCATGAGCCTGAGAATTTTATTAGCGGCGACCCATACTTTTTTAAGTATATGCTGCTTTTCCCAGCAGCTCAACTTTCGATCATATACTTCTGCACAGGGATTAAGCCAGAACAGCATTTATTGTATTGCCGAAACCAGTGAAGGCTTTATGTGGTTTGGAACACAGGACGGCATCAACAGGTTTGATGGGAAAAACTTCCTGCAGGTGAAAGCACAAATTGAAACCAGGGACACGTCATCAACACAAAAGCAACCTCGTTCAAAAATGGTAACTGCCCTGTACGGCGACAAAAACGATTTGCTTTGGCTGGGGACTACCCGTGAACTGCTTATATACGACCGGGTGCTCAACAAATACCTGTCGCCACAAACTATTTTTCCTCATTTTAAAATTGTCCCCAACCCCTGGATTACCCATATTACCGAAGACAATAAAGAAAATGTATGGATCGCGACGCAGAGCAATGAATTGTTTTGCTATAACAAACAGAAGAAAGTAATGGTCAGCCTTCATTGGCAAAGCGGTAGGCCTGACAAAATAATTGCAATTGGCACAGACGGAAAAAAGAACTTTTATGTTGCCAGTGATAAAGATGTATATTTTTACAGGGAAGGCAATTTTATGCCGTTGCAATTGCATCGCCGGTTTCCTGACTTAATGGATGCGCCTATTACAGAAATGAAATTTATCAACGACCAGATGTGGCTTATTCTAAATGCTGCTGAAATATTACTTTTTGATTACGAGGAAGATCATGTAAAGGAGTATATTCCCTTTACAAAAACGTTTACAGGGGCTGGCTACCTGCACGAACCCAGAATCATCCACCAAAGCGATAACAATACCGCATGGGTAGGCAGCAGAAGCGAAGGATTACTGAAGATAAACCTGCCGGCACATACATTTGAGCTCTCCCGGTCGGTCAGCAGCGGGCATAACTTAAAAAGCCAGTTTGTGCTTAGCTTTTATACCAGTCGCCTGCATATTACCTGGATTGGGTTAAGTGGGGGGGGCGTAGCAGAGTATGATCCGCTTAAAATACAGATCGGATTATGGAGAAGCGACCAACAAACCGGACAACCGCTGCAGGATAATATGCTGTTAAGTGTTTTTTCAGAAAACAATGAAGATTTTTATGCAGGGACATTGTATGGCGGATTGCTGCACCGGAACATTATTAAAAATACTGCCCGGTACTACCAGCCGCCGTTAAACGATATAACGGCTGTTGGCTCAAGAAATATCTATGAAATCACCTCGGTAGGTGATCGCCTGTTATGGATGGCTACCTGGGCTGGATTGTACAGCTTCGACAGGACTACACAAAAGTTTAACCAGTACACAAATCCTGAAGATCCACAGACCCGTGAATTATATGCGGTAATAAAATTAAAAAAAGCAAATAAGCTTTTGACCGGTGGAGCGCAGGGTGGACTACGGTTATTTAACCTCGCCACCCGGCAATGGGAACCTTGTTATGACCCTGCCGGATTCCTGTCAAGCCACCGGCTGGGCGTGCGTTATATGCGCGAAGTTGAGAACGGGGATATTTATATGAGCACTGAAGAGCAAAACCTCGTTAAATACAATTATAAAACCGGTTTGTTCACCACTTATCCCGCATTGCAGCATATTTCCGGCACTTCCCGCTATTTTTTATTTGAGGGTCCCTATCTGTGGGTAGCTACCGATGACGGGTTGATACAGGTGCTTGCTTCAGGTATGCAAATATTAAAGCTCTGGAATACAGGCAATGTATTGCCTAATGATTATATATACGCCGTCTTGCCCGGCGATAGAAACCACTTATGGATCAGTTGTAATGCAGGGCTGGTATTGCTGGACTATAAAATAGGAATCTGCGAAAAATTTACAGAAAAAGATGGACTTCAGTCCATGGAGTTCAATACCGCATCCTGCTACAAAGATAAAAAAGGCAGGTGCTGGTTTGGAGGCATTAACGGACTGAATATGGTAGATGAAAGGCAAACATTGTCGCCCCGGTATAGTATAAAACCGCTTATCGTAAATATTACGGTAATGAATAAGCCTTATGCAGCAGATACAGCCACACCCTATTTGCATACTATATCATTGCCTTATGCCCAAAATTTTATCGGTTTCGAGTTTCAGTCTCCGGGTTATTCACCGGACGAAAATATCACATACGAATATATGCTTAAAGGGGTAGATTCCGGATGGATAAACAACAGTATCAGGAACTACGCAAATTATACACAGTTACCTCCCGGGAAATACATTTTCAGTGTGAGGACTTATCTGCCCAATGAATGGATAGGCTCAGATGATGCAACTATACAAATAATAATAACTCCGCCGTGGTTTAAAACATGGTGGTTTTATCTTTTGCTCACAATATCGGTTATATCCCTTATCTATGGTTTTCTCCGTTACCGCATCAGTCATGCCCGTAATGTAGAGCGACTTCGCCAGCATATCTCCGCGGACCTTCACGATGATATCGGGGCTTCTCTCACCAGTATCAGCATTCTCGCTCAATTGTCGCAGCAGGAAAAAGTGGACATGTCCATCCGCCGCCAGTACCTTCAAAAAATATATGAGCAAACCACAGCCGTGACCAATGCCTTGCGCGATATTGTATGGAGCATCAATCCGCAGAATGACAAGCTGGAGATCATTCTTGCCCGGATGAAACGCTATGCCGCCGAGCTGCTGGAGGCAAAAAATATAAATTACAGCTTTAAAACCAATGTAAAACCAGGCGACGAAATTGCCAATGCCAGTATAAGACACAGCCTGTACCTCATTTTCAAAGAGTCTGTCAATAACCTGTCAAAATATTCAATGGCAACACAGGTAACCATTTCCCTTCAAAAAGAATATAAGTGTGTGATACTTGAGATAAACGATAATGGACAGGGTTTTGATCCGGGCTTCGTTACCAAAGGCAATGGCATTGAAAATATGCAACAGCGGGCCAAGCTGATGAATGCCCTTTTCACCCTTTCTTCCACTCCCGGTAAGGGTACCTGCATAAAAGTGATCGTTTCTGTATAAAAATCACGGAAATGGGTGATTGCAACAAACAAAAGCGTTGTATAACTTGCGTAGAGATTATATGCTGAAGCTCCTCATATATGAAGACAAAGACATTTTGCGGGAATCGTTGTGCTTAATGCTCAACGGTATGGAAGATGTGGAGGTAGTGGCGTCTTTTGCTAATTGTAATACGGTGGAGCAGGATATCAGTCAGTTTAAGCCCGATGTGGTTCTGATGGATATTGATATGCCGGGCAAAAATGGTATTTACGGGGTGGAAAAGATCAAAGAGAACGACGCGGAGATCAATGTGATCATGCACACTGTGTTTGATGATGATGACAAAATATTCCGATCGCTTGAGGCGGGTGCAGATGGTTACCTGCTCAAAACCACTACTCCTGATAAATTGTGCGAAGCCATAAAAGACGTGACGCTGGGCTGTGCGCCCGTGAGCCCCGGCGTTGCTAAGAAAGTGCTGCAGGCCTTTCATCAAAGACCCAGGCAGGAATTTGATCTGTCGGCTCGTGAAAAGCAAATACTGCAACTGCTGGTGGATGGGCTGACTTACAAAAGGATAGCTTCAGAATGTTTTATTTCGATGGATACGGTACGCACCCACCTGAAAAATATTTATACGAAACTGCAGGTATGTGGCGGAAAAGAAGCCATTGCCAAGGCGCTGAAATACCGAATAGTAAAAGATAATTGACCTTACCCTGCACTAAACCTTTCCATGAAACCCGTATCCGCTCTCCTTTAGGGCGGCGACCTGAACAGGATCATTCCATCCAATCCAACATCATTTTTTGAATTTCCTGCTTACCGGGCCTTATACTATTTATTTATCATAACAGCTTTCGTAAATGAATAATACCACTGTATGAAAATGATACATCAGGAACCAGTATCATCAGCAGTCTGCATGATCATCCTCCTTTTGGTGTGCTTTGTGATATTAACAGGTATTATACAATGTATTGTTGAGATCATGGGCCAGGTTGTGCAAAACAAACCTTATGCTTTTACTCCATAAAATCAATTAATCTGTAACACAATGCTTAAAAAAATTCTAAAATGGACCGGCATCCTGCTTGTATCCGTACTGGTGATGGCAGCAATTTTTTATGCCGTAGTATATTTTTCAACCGAATGGCGTATTAATAAGGTTTATAACGTTAATGTACAAACGCTTTCTATTCCGGTTGACTCAGGCTCTTACCAAAAAGGAAAACATATTGCTCAGAATCGTGGTTGTATGGGATGTCATGGCACCAATCTCGGCGGTCACGAAGTGTTTATGCCGGAAGGTTCGCCCGTAGGCACACTGGTAGCACGTAATATAACCAGCGGAAAAGGTGGTATTCAATATACGGATGCGGACTGGATAAGACTGTTAAGGCATGGTATAAATAAAGAAGGCAAGTCTGCCTGGTTCATGCCTGCACAAGAAATATGTCATTTATCCAACGAGGAAATGGCTGCCCTTATTTGTTTTGTAAAGCAGCAACCACCCGTTGATAATACTGTTCCGGATAAAAAAATCAAACCATTAGGAAGGCTGCTCTTTTTCCTGGATAAATTTCCCTTACTGCCTGCCGAAATGATAGACCACAATGCATCCTATAAAGATATGGTGGAAGCAGCCGTTACACCGGAATATGGTGCTTACCTGGCTACGGTGTGCCAGGGATGTCATTCACCCAACTATAAAGGCGCACCTCCCCGCGCTCCGCAACAGCCGGCAATACCTGATATAAGCGCAACAGGCGAAATAGGGCAATGGACTGAAGCGGATTTTGTAAACCTGTTCCATACAGGTAAAAAACCGGATGGTACACAATTATCAGAAGCAATGCCTTTTAAAGAGTTTACTTATACAGACGATGAGTTAAAAGCCATATATGCTTTTTTGCGCGAGCTGAAATAAAAGCCATGATCTTGGTAAAAAAATCACCCAAATGTGTGATTGCATATTTCCATTCAGTTTTATAACTTGCATAGTATTAATTTTTCCCGCTGGTTCAATCTCTTTCTTAAAACCTTACCTGTCAATTTTTATAAACAAACCAAGTGCATGCTTATATGAAAGCCAAATTTTCTACTCTGATCTTTATCTGGAGTTTTTGTCCGGTATATTTTTTCGGTCAGCATATCAACAATGCAAACGCCTGTGTCCCCTGCGAACAACTCAAAGAGCTTCAGCTCCCTGATGTGAAGATATTAAAAGCATAAGCGCTTGCGCAAGATACTATCAAAAGTCCTGCACCATGGAACCCGGACTATGTGATCAATGTGCCGTTCTGCAAAGTATTGGGAAGAATAATCAGGGAAATTGAATTTGAATTGTTGTTGCCGCAACATTGGAATGGCAGGCTGCTGATGTCGGGCGGAGGCGGCTTTGTGGGATCTATTCAAAATAATTTGATTGACTATGTGAATAGAGGCTATGCAACGGTAGGCACCAATACCGGGCATACAGGGGAGGGCGACCAGGCAGGCTGGGCGCTGAATAACATGGAGCGGCAGCTCAATTTCGGCCGCCTTGGAGTGCATCGCACAGCCGTTGTGTCAAAGGCGGTTATGCATGCTTTTTATTGCGCCGAAGCCTCTTACGCTTATTTTATAGGCTGTTCAAGGGGAGGCGGTCAGGCAATGATAGAGGCACAATTTTACCCTGAAGATTTTAACGGTATTGTTGCCGGCGCTCCGGCTTTTAACTGGCCTGCGATAGGCGCAAAGTTTGTTAGTGAATGCCAGGTAAATTATCCCGATCCGCAAAACCTGGATAAGCCTGTTATCACCAACGATAATGTAAAGCTGCTGCAGGAGCTTGTATTAAAGCAATGTGATACCATTGACGGATTGAAGGATAATATCATCAGTGATCCGAGAGGTTGCAGGTTCGACTTCTCAACATTACCTGTATGCCCGGGTGATAAAGCTGGTACAGACTGCTTTACCCAACAACAGGTTACTGCTATCAAAGCTATTTACAACCCGCTGATCGTGAACGGTCAAATGGTTTATCCCGGGTTTCCTTACGGACTGGAAGGAGAGCCTTTTTCCTGGCAAATCTGGAGCGCAGGATCAAAAGAAATGCCCAGCTTTCATTATACATTGGGAACTGAAATATTCAAATATTTAATTTACAATAACCCTTCATGGGATTATAGCAAATATGATTTTAAGCATTTTTTTGAAGAAACACGTTATGCCTCCTCTTATTTAGACGCTACCGGTACTGATTACAGTGATTTTAAAAAGTATAAAGGAAAGATGATCCTCTACCACGGTTGGAACGATCCCGCACTTTCTGCATTTGCTACCATTCAGCATTATGAGGATGCCATGAAAAAGGACAAAGACCTGCAGTCCTATATCCGCCTCTTCCTGCTGCCGGGAGTATTACATTGCGGCGGGGGCTTAGGCCCGGATGGTGTTGACTGGGTAAAGCTTATCGAAGACTGGACAGAAAACAACAAGGCGCCCGAACGGGTGGTGTTATCAAAAACCGAGAACGGGAAAACCGTAATGACACGACCTGTTTACCCTTATCCCAAAGCGGCAGTGTACAAAGGCAAAGGAAACCCGGCGGATGAAAAGAGCTTTGAAGTGAGAGCGGATCAAAAATAAATATTAAGCAGATGTTTGCAGGGTTTCCAACCTTTCAAAGGTTGGAAACCCTGACAGGAA
>JAFDXG010000110.1 GCA_018268105.1 Bacteroidota bacterium
TGATGTAAAACTCACCAGGGTGCTAAAAGAAATTGAACGCAAGACTGACTATAGGTTTGTGTTTAGCACAATGGTGATAAAAGATGAGTTCAAAGTAACCATCAATGAAAAAAACATAGCGGTTAACGAACTGCTAAAAAGGGCGCTTGCAGGGACAGGGCTTATGTTTGACGAGGTGGCAAACAAATTAGTGGTCATCAAAAGTATTGAGACAAATAATAGTTCTACGGCTGTTCCCGTGAAAGGAAAAGTAATGAATGCGGAAGGGGAGCCAATGGTAGGCGTAACTATTAAATCGGGTAAAAGCGTTACTGTTTCTGATGCCCAGGGTAATTTTTCCATAGATGCGGAAAGAGGGGCCACTATTGAGTTTTCCTATGTGGGTTATGCAACGCAAACGGTAAAATTAGGGGCGCAAACCGTTATTGAAATTGTGATGCAGGCTGCAGAAAACAGGTTGGACTCAGTTGTTGTAGTAGGTTATGGTAAGCAATCCAGAAAAAAAGTAACCAGCGCTATATCCACACTTAAAACCGATCAATTCAAGGATGCACCTTATACTGATATGCAATCAGCCATAGCCGGTCGCGTGCCGGGTGTGGTGGTGAACTTTAGCGGCGGGGAACCTGGAAGCGTTCCTTCTGTTACTATTCGTGGTGGAGAGCCATTGATTGGTCAGACGAGCCCATTGTACGTAATTGATGGTATTATCCGGGATGAAACTGCATTTAAAAATTTAAATGTAAACGATATTGAAAATGTCAGCTTTTTGAAAGACGCTGCTGCCACTGCAGTATTTGGTTCTAAGGCTGCGGCTGGTATTATTATGGTTACTACAAAAAGCGGGGCTACCGGAAAGCCGGTCATTACTTATTCTAACAATTTTGCATGGAATACCCCTGCCAATTTCCCTAAACTCATTAGTGCTTACGATAAGGCGCTTGTAGCAAATGCGATAGGCGAAGCTTCTGGGAATGGCAAATTTTCTGCGTATAGTCAGTCCCAATTAGATACGATCCAACGTGGCCTGAATCCTGCGGTGTACCCCAATACAGACTGGTATGGGTTGACCTTTAGAGATTACGCACAACAACAGTCCCACAATCTTTCAGTAAGCGGGGGCACCAAACAAACGAAATACTATGTGGGATTGGGATATTTTGGACAAGGGAGCAACTATGTAAACAATTCGCATAAAGTTAAAAGATTCTCTTATAACACTAAGATCACTTCTACTTTTGAAAATATTGGTTTGGATGTAACATTTGGCTTTAACGGGTATTACAATTATGCTACTCAACCACCTGCCGGAACCTGGAGCATTTTCAGTCATATAGTGGCCAAAAGCCCGTTCGAATCTGCATTTAATGAAGATGGCACATTCGCCGGGCTTGTAGATCATCCTTTGGCTGAGATATATTCGCCCGGCTATGCAAGGTCCGAAACAATGTTTAACGATGGCAACCTCACATTTAAATGGAGCGTGCCTTTTGTAAAAGGCCTGAGTTTTAGATTATTGGGCGACTATGCATTAACCTCTAATCCTTCAAAAACTTTTAATGTGCTCGCCCCGCAATATAACCTGGATGGTACGATTTATCAAACGCCCAAACCCTCACTTTCGCAGAGTAGCAGTGATACGAAGGCGTACAATGCGGAGTTCCAGGCAGATTACTCCCGTACTTTTAGCAAACACAGTATAGGCGCTACATTTGTTTCCATCATGAGGGGAGGTAACAACAAATGGTTCAGCGCTTCCAGAAATAATTTCCCATCCACCGCAGTGGATCAAATTTTTGCAGGGGACGCTTCAACACAAACCAACGATGGTGCTGCAAGCGAATGGGGCGAAGTGGGCTATGTGGGTCGTTTAAAATATGATTATGCATCAAGGTATTTACTGGAGCTTGCGGGACGATATGATGGATCGGATTATTTTCCACCGGGTAACAGGTTCGGTTTTTTCCCCTCGGTGGCTGCAGGCTGGGTTGCCTCATCGGAACCGTTTTATAAAAAGTTCAATATTGATAAAGTATTTTCCTACTTAAAATTCAAAGCCTCTTATGGCGAAGTGGGTTCAATTGGCGGCACCAAGTATGCATATATTCCCCAATACGGCGTAAATACACAAGTGTTCGTAGCAAATGGAAATCTGCAGAACGGATACTACGAAGGCGGGCTGACTATTGCCAATCAGAATATCACGTGGTACGCAACTAAATCAAGGGATTTTGGAATTGAATATGAAGCGTGGAATAGAAAAATTACCGGAGGGATAGATTACTTTTATACTGTTACCAAAAATATTTTGGGGAGCCCTGCCTTTAAATATACAGAGCCTTTAGGACAAAGTTTACCCCAGGTACTTACAGATGCAACTACCCGTAAAGAAGGTATTGACGCATCAATAAATTTTAATTGGGGAATTGGCGCTAACCTGAAAGGTTACATTGGCTTTAATTTTACTTATTTTAATTATTTGTGGGAACGAACCAATGAAGATAGCGCAAGCCTTCTCAATCCATATACAAGGGCATGGGGTGTAGATCAGGATTACTACGCTGCCATGTATTCTTCATTAGGTCTGTATCAAAATTATACAGACATCCTCAATCACCCTACACGTGTTACGTCAACTGCATTGGGATTGGGTGATCTTTGGCTGAATGATACCAACGGCGACGGTAAGATTGACGGACAGGATTTTCGTCGAATGGGAAGGGCTTCATCTCCAAGATTTACTTATGGTATTCCTTTTGGACTTGAGTTTAAGGGTATTCGGCTTGATGCGCTGATACAAGGTTCCGGGACACGGGATGTTTATCTCGGCACCTACCTGATGGGCGGTGAAGGGGCAAGCCGTATTAATTTTGACTTTCAAAAGGATTTTTGGACATCCGGGAATACCGGGTCTACGTTCCCCCGTGCAGGTACCAGCAGCATGAACTCTAACAATAACTATGTCAGCAGCGATTTCTGGCTGAAGAACGCACGTTTTGTAAGACTGAAGAGCTTAACCCTCTCTTATAATATTAAGCGTATTTGGAAAACAAATATTTTCAGCGATTTGTCGGTACATGTGTCGGGTACCAATTTATTAACCTTCTCGCCGGTTACGAAATACTTCGATCCCGAACTCGCAGAAACCAATAACTTCTTTTATCCTGTAAATAAAACGTATTCAGTTGGGGTAAGAGTAGGATTCTAAGCTGCAAAATATTTACCGATAAATTTCAAAAATACTATTATGAAATACTTAGTTTATATATTTTTTTCTTCATTGTTCTTTGCCACGTCCTGCAATAAGGTGATGGATACAAAACCTTTGGGATCGTATACCGGTGAAGACGTATGGGGTAACTACGATTTGGCCACAGGGTATATATACACCCGGTATGCTAATATGCTCGCATATATCTATTCATGGGACAATGACGCTATTACAAAAAGTGTAAAGACTCAACCCTGGGGAGGCGGTTGGGTAAACGAGAAAAGTGAGCTGATAGACAGATATTCGGACGAAGGATGGTCTAATTTTGATAATATTCGCGCAATTAACCTGGTGTTACAAAACGTACCTTCCAGTCCTTTTACAGAGTTACAAAAGAATACACTTTTGGGAGAGGCACATTTCTTAAGAGCAGCGCTGTATTCTAAATTAGCTTTTCGGTTTGGAGGCGTGCAGATTGTCAAAGAAGTGTTGACTGTTGATAGCGATTTTAGTATTCCTCGTTCCTCGTTAAAGGAAACGTACGACTTTGTGTTGTCAGACCTCGATAGTGCAGCGCTGTTGCTGCCTGTTGATAACGAAAGAGGCAGGGCAACCAAAGGAGCTGCTTATGCGCTGGCCATGCGGGTGGGTCTACAGGCAGGCGCTTATATTAACGATAATTCGTACTACGCTGCAGTAAAAGCAGCCGGAGATAAGTTGTTTGCTTTAGGTAAATATGCTTTGGATGATTATTCAAATATGTTCAATGCTTATGGAACGGCTATTACCTCTCCGGAAAATATCCTGTTGTATGAACAAAAGAATACTAATACAAACTTTGCAGGTACGCCCATGCAGTGGATTGTCCCCAACTCGGATCAACTTCCTTCTAAATTAACTCAAACTGCAATGAGCAGGTTCCCTCTGGTAGAATCAATTGAAGGGTGGATGAACTACACACCTACGCAGGATTTGGTAGATGACTATCTTGTAACGGATGAAGATGGAGAAGAAAAGCGGTGGGACCAAACGAGTTATATTTCATCGGGAGCTAATGTTTATGAAAAAATGTACAGGAACCGTGATAAGAGGTTTTATGCTACAATAATTTATGATAGTTGCAAATATTTCAATAACTGGATATATCTGCGTGCAGATGGAAATGTATCATCGAACGTTCAACCTTTGCAGGGTGGTAATATTAACGGTGGCGGTTCAGAAACGGGATATTTGTTTAATAAATACTTATACCAGGGTAAAAAATTGTGGTACTCCGATCCTGTAGATTTCTGTTACAGTATACTGCGCCTGGGTGAAGCTTACCTTAACTATGCAGAAGCATGTATAAAATTAGGGGATGAGGCTACGGCAAGAACCTATATTTCCAAGACCTACCAAAAGCATGGCGGTTTTGAAAACAGCATTACTTCCTCTAATGAAGATTTGTGGAATGACTATAGAAGAGAACGTCATGTGGAATTGATTTTGGAAACAGGCGACAGGTATTGGTCTTTGCTGAGATGGGGGATGCAACAGTATGGCGGGTTGAAAAGCGGGTATGAAAATTCTGCACCTGTAATTCCTGAGCTTAACGGGAAGCCACACGGAATGGCAATAAGCGCTGACGGTAAATCATACCAGGTGTATGAAACCACAGACAACAACGGGCAGGAACTTAAGTTTACTTCCAAGCGTTATCTTTTCCCTGTTCCACAGTCAAAAATAACAGCATTGCCAGTGCTTACTCAAAATGCAGGATGGTAAACTATTTGTGTATTAAAATAAGTGATTAAATATGAAACGTCTTTTAAATATAAATATATTACTCATTGCCACAATTTGTGCAACATCCTGCCTGAAAAAGGATTTGCCGGGTGTAACAAATTCTTCAGCGAATAATATTTCAGATTTCAACCTGATATATAAATACCAGGATACGGTAACGGACAACGCAGGCACCCCAAATGAGAATACAAGAATTTTGGTGAGAACTGTTCAGCTTAACAAAACGGTATCTATTTCAAACGATAGTGTATATGTTACGCCAGGGTTTCCAGCCGGGTTCCCTTTTTCTCAAAAATCCAAAGTTACATTAACGAATATCTGGGGATATGCCAATATACCGGATGCTGCTATTGTGGAGCCTGTAAGTGGTGCACCAAAGTTGGGTACCCCTGGTGATTTTTCTACTCCTGTTTCGTACGATGTTATCGCAGCAAACGGTGATAAAAAGCGTTGGGTAATTTCTATTGCGCCATTGCCTTTGGTTAATCAGTGGGAAGGTGTTTATCTACAAACCGATACTCTCTGGCATTCTTCAAACGGGGAGCAGGTGGCTCCTTCAGATTACCAGCAGGCACTGCTTACTGTAGATGCCAATACACTGAAGGCAACAGGCGCGTTCTGGTATTTTAATAATACCGGGATTACCTATCTTATTAAAATAAATCCTGACAACAGCGTTACGATCACGGCAGATCCCGGTGCGGTTGTTACCATTCAACAGGATCCCATGAAGCCTTCTGTATACGATCCGGTAAATAAACGCTTTGATCTTTACTATTTTTATAATAGTGGCGGAAACCCTGCCAACTGGCGGAAATTCCACACCATATTTACACTGCAGCAATAAATTGCTGTAATATTATTTTCGTATTTTCAAAAGCCATTTCAATCTTTGAAGTGGCTTTTGCTTCTTAAAACAATCATCTGCCATGCGTTCGCTCATCATACTGTTTTTGCTTTGTACACATCTCTTGCATGCCCAAACCATTGATGTTACCTCATTTGGCATTCAGCCCAACAGTTTTGCCGATGTTACTCCTGCCGTACAAAAAGTTATTGAGGCCTGCCGTGGGCAACAAAATACTGTTATCAACTTTCCAAAAGGTCGCTATGATTTTTGGCCCTGCAATGCCGCTGAAACGCACTACTATATCTCTAACACATCCTCTGAAGTTGAAGTGCCGGTAAAAGATCAAAGGGTGGGATTATTGTTAAAGCAGTTAAAAA
>JAFDXG010000111.1 GCA_018268105.1 Bacteroidota bacterium
ATCTATCGCATCTACGAAAGCGGCGATGTTTTTGGCATGCAGTTCAAACGGAATGGCAGAAGGGTCGGAAGCGCCTGCTGCCTGCTCCGGTGCTTTGTAACGGCCGGTCATGGTTTTATCTTCTTCGGTCATTTCATCAAACTGCCAGGTGGTAATATAATTATCCTCCAGTTTCGCTGTGCCTTTGGTTCCCGTTACCATAATGCTGCGGGATTGCCCCGGAAAGGAAGCGGTAGAACCGTAGATAGTACCTATGGCGTTATTTTTAAACTTCAGCACTGCGGCTGCGGTGTCTTCTGTTTCAATATGATGTCCGAGGGTGCCTATAAAGGCATAGAGCGAATCCACAGGTCCCATCATATACTGCAGCAGGTCTACCATGTGAATGGACTGGTTCATGATGGCGCCACCGCCGTCCACACTCCAGGTGCCGCGCCATTTATTTTGATAATAGGCATCACTCCGCCACCAGGGCACATTGATAGCCGCATGCGATATTGTTCCAAATTTTCCGGAGGTTATCGCCTGCTTCAGGTGCTGCACACTATCCGTAAAACGATAGTTGAAGATACCACCCAGGTAAGTACCGGCTTTGGCATGTGCTGCTATCATGGCATCAATTCTTTCCAGTGATATATCAAGAGGCTTTTCGCAAAGCACATGCTTACCGCATTGGGCTGCTTCTACGGCTGGTTCTTTATGCATACCACTTGGAGTGGCAATGGTGACGATATCAACAGTATGGCTGTGCAGCATAGCACGGTAATCGGCAAACGCAGGGCAGCCGTATTTTTCAGCAAGCAGTTTAGCTTTACCTGAGCCGCTGTCGCATATACCCGCGAGTTTTGTATTGGGGAGATGCTGTATAGACTTTGCGTGAAAATCTGCTACCATTCCGGCGCCTATAATTCCAATGTTCCAGGTTTTCATAATTGTAAAAAAAATAAATGTATGAAAATTCTAAAAGAGGTGAAGCTCAAAGTCAACCACAGATTATTTATACGATTTTTTTTGACTATTCCTCCTTCTCCTTATAGTTTTCAAAATCGCTTTTGGCAAAAACACCCGGTGATGCATGATTGCCCTCGGGAAAATTGAGGTTGACGAAATTTACGTTTTTAAGTGTAGTAAGATTAATTACAACCGTGGAAAGATATTCGGAAGCTCCGGAAGATCCCATGTCATTGGTGAATGCATAGGCACTGTCAATAACGGCATATATAGTGTCGTTGGACATTTTCAGATATTTCAAATGAATATCAGGGTAGATAAAGTTGATGCCATTTACCACCGTTTGCGGATCGGTAATATCTAAGGAATCTTTGTAAACCTGTGATTTGGTTTTGTTATAGTCATCTATAGTCCAAAACAAAACAGTGTCTGGCTGATCAATGATTGTCTGCCCCTGGTAGGTACTGTCTGTTGCATTAGTTCCTTTGTCAGAACCGGTGCAGGCAAAAAAAGTAATTGTGGAAAATGCAATTAAAATGGTAAGAGGAGTGTAGATTTTTCTGATCATGCCTGAAGGTACTAAAAACAGGTGCAAACCATCGTTATTTTAACAAATTATAAGCCAGCAAACTCATGACGTATGCAAGCACCGTCATATAGGCCAGTTGTATCATCGGCCACTTCCAGGTACGGGTTTCCCTTTTCACAACTGCCAGTGTACTCATACATTGCATGGCAAATACATAGAACACCATTAGCGAAACACCAGCAGCAGGGGTATAAATTTTAGATCCATCGGGCCAGGTGGCGGCATTCATCTTTTCACGAAGTGAAGGAGTATTTTCATCTGCATCTTCACCCACGCTGTATATAGTAGCCATAGTACCCACAAATACTTCTCTTGCTGCAAAAGAGGTAATTAAAGCTATACCGATTTTCCAATCGTAGCCGAGTGGTTTAATTACCGGTTCTATCGTCCTGCCCAAAATACCTACAAATGAAGCTTCCAGCAATTCGGCTCTTTTATCTTCTTCAAGAGTTGCTTTGTTTTGGGGTGACTGCTGCTCTATTCCGGCATACTTCTCTTCTATTTGTTTCATTTTGCCCGGTGGGCCATAAGAGCTGAGTAACCAGAGAATAAGCGAAATTACCAGTATCACTTTTCCGGCCTGGAAGGTGAATATTTTGGCTTTCTCCACCATCGTGGTAAACACATTCTTCCACCTGGGGGTGCGGTATAGCGGGAGTTCCAGTATAAAAAAACTTTTTTCTTTGATGTGGATAAACCATTTCATCACATAAGATACTATCAGCGCCATTACCACGCCAAGCAGGTACAATCCTGTCATTACCAGTCCCTGCAGACTGATGAATCCGAAATAATATTTCTGCGGAATTACCAATGAAATGAGAATAATATATACCGGTAGCCTGGCGCTGCAACTCATCAGTGGTGAAATCATAATGGTGAGCAGGCGTTCTTTCTTGTTTTCTATATTCCTGGTGCTCATAATGGCAGGCACCGCACAGGCGAAACTGCTGATCATGGGCATTACACTTTTACCATTGAGTCCAACTTTGCGCATAAGCTTATCCGTAAGAAAACTGATACGCGCCATATAGCCTGTGTCCTCAATAATAGTAATCAACCCAAAAAGGATCATGATTTGTGGTATGAATACAACGATACCTCCCAGCCCTGCAATCAACCCATTCACCAGCAGATCACTGAACCAGTTTTGCGGAAGCACACCCGACAGCCAGGTGCTGAAAGCGCCGAATACCCATTCTATAGCATCCATGGGATAGGTAGCCAGCCAGAATATACTTTGGAACAATACACCCAGCACGCCCAGCAGAATGATATATCCCCAGAATTTGTGCAGCAGCACTTTGTCTATTCTGTCGGTAATCAGTTGTTTTTCTTTTGGATCAGCCTCCACTACTGTTTTCTGCATGATATGCCTGATGCGGGCATATCGTTGCGTAATTTCCTCTGCCTGTACTTTGGTATGATTGAAATTATGTTTTCTTTCAATTTGCTCTATTGTGTCCTGTGTTTTGTCGTCGAGCGAAAAAGATTCATGATGGATGAGGTAATGTACGGCAGCATAATCACTGATTTGCGGAAATATTTTTTTTACATCGCCTATAGCATCCTGCGTTAGTAAAGTAGGTTCTGCAAAATTCCTCGACGGGGGCTTATACAACTGCTGGGCAGTTTGTGCTATGATTTTTTTTAGTTCATGTATACCTTTATTTTTTCTCGGATTAACTGCCACCACCGGCACACCCAGTTCCCTTTCCAGCCCTGGCAAATCAATAGCAATACCTTTTTTGGAAGCAATATCCATCATGGTCAGGGCTATTACAACAGGTTGTTTCAGGTCAATGATCTGACTGGCAAAAAGCAGGTTGCGTTTGAGGTTACTGGCATCGGCTACCAATATATATACATCCGGCTTTTCTTTACTGCCGGGATTCATCATAACATTATAAGCCACCCATTCATCGGTACGGCGCGGGTACAGGCTGTAGGTTCCGGGTAAGTCAATAATCTTTGCATTGATAAAAGCTGAGATATTGCATTCACCTGTCTTCTTATCAACGGTTACCCCGGGAAAATTTCCCACTTTTTGTTTAAGCCCGGTGAGAACATTAAACAGGGAGCTTTTTCCGCTATTGGGGTTTCCTATTAATGCGATATGTAATTGTTGTTTCAATGTTCTTTATTGGAGAATTTGCAAAAATACATGCAAATTATTTCCTGTGGTTTACGAAATTGGAAAGTATGGCATGAAAAATGAAAGAATTAATTAACATGACTAATTATACCTTTGCCCCAGTCACAAAACTGTTTTGTTCAGGAATGAAAAAATTACTGTTTTTTGTATTGTTGTTTTCTTATGGTAACATCCTGTTTGCTCAAAAATTAAAAAGAGCCGACCGTTTGATTATTGATAACCTGAAAAAGGATATCGGTTACCTTTCTTCCGATAAGCAGGAAGGCAGGCAGACTGGTACTGAAGAGGAACAAAAAGCAGCGAGCTATATAGCGGCTTCTTTTAAGAGTATAGGCTTATTGCCCAAAGGAGAAAACGGCGCCTATCTGCAGGAATTTGAAATTCAGGACGGGAAAAAGGTGAATAAAAAAACAATGTTTATAGTCAACGACCGGGAGATGGCACTGGGCAAAGATTATTTCCCGTTTGCATTCAGTGCCAATGCATCTGTGCCACTAACTACTGTGGCTACTTCACTGGCAGAAAAAGGGGTGCCGTGGTTTATTGATATTGACCCCGCGCTTGAAGCACATAAAGGAGATGCAGATTTTAATGTATATGCATTAGTAAAGTCTGAAGCAAAAAAAGCTTATGAAAAAGGAGCTACTGCATTGGTGATATACAATACCGGTGATATTAAAGATAATATCACTTTCAGCAAAGAAGACAATTCGGCTACAGTGGCCCTGCCTGTTTTTTATCTGACCAAAGCAGGCCGGCAGGAATATTTTAAAGATGCATCTGCTATATATGATGTGAAGCTGACTGCTGATTTAGGTGTTGCTGCCCGCAGGGGACATAATGTGATTGGCTTTATAGATAATAAAGCGCCCTTAACTATAATTATAGGGGCACATTACGACCATATCGGACAAGGAGAGGATAGCAATCCATCTGAACCGGGTTCAAAACAAATCTATAACAGTGCCAATGATAATGCGAGTGGAACAGCCGCTGTTATAGAACTTGCCCGAATGCTGAAAAAGTCAAAGGCAAAGAAAAACAACTATCTGTTCATTGCATTTTCCGGTGCAGTATCAGGTTGGCAGGGTTCTACGTATTTTACACACAACCCAACTGTTGATTTGTCTACAGTAAATTATATGGTAAATATGGATATGATCGGACGATTAGATGATAATACCCCAACAGTCAATATAACCGGCTTAAGTTCTTCACCAGTGTGGAGCGATATTATTTCAGATCAGAAAAACATTTCTTTTTCGGTTAAGCCCGATTCGATAGGGGCAAGCCCCGGAGACCATATTTCTTTTTATAGAAACAAGATTCCGGTGTTGTATTTTTCAACAGGGCATCATGGCGATTCTAAAATGCCCGGCGATGATGCCGCTAAGATCAACTACACCGGTGAACTGTATATCATAAAATATATAGGCAATATAATTGAAAGCCACAATAAAAAGGGGAAACTTTCTTTTACCCCGGTAAACGAGGGCACGATGGGAACAAAGTAATACCATGAAACTTGCAATTGACAATACATTATTGGCAGAAGATTTTTTTGCAGATACCAGGGTACTGGGTATTGTTGCACCGCTAAAGGATTACCGGTTTTGCTGGGTGGTAAACCAGGCACTGGGTTGCGATTTCAGGTTGAACGGCGATCTCGAAATCCAGCTTGCCAAAAAAGGGCGCCAGTATTTTTTTTCTATATATGACTATAATGAACCCGGCTCTTCGCTGAGCAATTATATATACAGCAACCAGTGCAATGGTGAATATCTTTTGCCCGAGTACAGGCATCTCGATTTTCTATGGCTGCTGAAAGGCGATGAGGTGAAGGATGATTATCTAAGTATGCTGCAACAGTCTATCCGGGGCATTCCCGGTGTTCAACTGATTACCGAACTTGAAAAAGATAAAATCAGGAATAAAATTCACCTGGTGTTTTAAGTCCTGCTACAACAACCTGCAGTAGTGCAGTTTGCTTAACAACATTGCAGTATTGTCATTCGATAGTAGACAAAAAAATGAGCCAAGGAATGTCAGAGCGGCGGCAACGGAGGTGATATACGGAAATAGATTATTGCAGGAAGTAAAATCTGAGATTCCTCCTGTTCTTTCTTATTAATTTTGAATGATATTGGGTTCTTGCAAATGCCAATGTCTGCCATTGCAAACCATTAAGAAGTTAAGAAGCATTAAGTCTTTTCAATTAACTCTCTTAATTCCTTAATTGTTTTTAAAAGAACTAATATTGTTTCCTGATAGTAATTATACTGTGATCAATAATTCTTTATAAGTATTGTAAAATAATTTGAATGCGGTTATTTTTTATTGGAACCATATATTTCTATTGTTTAATTCCATATTTAGGAATAGCCCAACATGCAGAAAGGTTTACATTGATGGTGAATGTTAATGCGGGGATAGAAGACACAATTTATGCAGGAGAATCTCATTTTTTAGAACAATACAAGTCAGCAAAGTTTTTCAGGGATAGTATAAGTACAGACCACAGTAAATTTATTTTTACCGGTGAGCTTTTATATCCAACAGCAATCAGGCTTTATTCTCTTAGAGATAACCCTAAAATTAATCAACTTATTTTTATTGAACCAGGGTATCAGGAAATCAAATTGCAACAGCAGGATACAACGGTGATAGTATCATCATTTCCTGCAACCAAAATCATGCAAGAGTATCAGGATTTTATACTCCAAGCTGGCGTGCAGAATTTGGACAGTAAAGTAGATGAAACAAAGTTATATAATTATGTAAAGGACCATCCTGATTCTTATATAGCCTTATTTTGCATCATTTCCCAAACCTTCAATTATGATTTTACTCCCGGGCTTAAGCACATTGCTTCCCACTTTAATGATACAATAAAATCAACGAAGGGGTACCGTTATTTCGCAGATCAATATTTACTCAAAAAGAAAATACCCCTGCTGACTTTGTCAGACGAAAATGGGAAGCAACAGCCAATTGATTTTGAACGAACTGATGGTAAATTCACTTTCCTGGAGTTTTGGTTTACCGG